>JANLUE010000391.1:0-8586 GCA_031363325.1 Gemmataceae bacterium | reverse complement strand
AGAGCCCGAGGATGTCGGCGAGTGAGCCGGGGCTGTGCGGGATCATGAACATGATCGCCGATTTGTCGTTGCCGGTCCGGCCCGAGTCGTGGGCCCCGATCACCGCGAAGCGCGTCTCGTTGTGCGGCGAGTCCTCGATGTTCGAAAACATGATGCGGACGCCGTACTGAACCGCCGCCTCGCGACTGGCGATCGCGGCCGCCCCCTTGGTGTCGCGAGCGAACTGGGCCGCGGTCGCCGTACTCGAAACTTCGCGGAGGGCCGCCTGGGGAACGTTTTTCGCCAGCCAATTTCGACACTGCGACAACGCCTGCGGCTTGCTGTAGATGTGGAAGATTTCCGTTTGCTCGCTGTTCGAGAGCAGGTTGTGATGCACTCGGAGCCGAACCTCCGAACAAATCTTGATCTCCGGCATTTTCACGAACATGTCGAGCGTGTCGGCCACCCGGCCATCGGTGCTGTTCTCGATCGGGACGACGCCGTAGTCGACGTGGCGGCGGCCGACTTCTTCGAACACGGCCGCGATGCTGTTCACGCCCATGAACTCGGCCCCGCGGCCAAATCGATGGAGCGCGGCGATGTGGCTGAACGAATACTCCGGCCCGAGGAACGCGACCTTGTCGACCCGTTGCAGGGCTCGCGAACCGCTGATGATCTCGCGGTAGATGGCCCGGATCGTGACTTCGGGCAACGGCCCCTTGTTGGCGGCCAAGACGTTCGAGATGACTTCCTCTTCGCGCGCGGGCGAAAAGACGGAGTCGTTCGTCTCGGATTTGACCCGGCCAATCTTGGCCGCCAAATCGGCACGCTCGTTGATCGCTTTAAGGATTTGCAGGTCGAGCTTGTCGATCTGCACCCGGAAGGATTTGAGGTCGCGTTGGGACGCTACACGGTCGGAGGCCGAGTCGCCTTTGCGGGTCATAGCCCAGGGTCTCGACGAGTGGGTGGGAAATCGACACGTCAACGTGTTTCAATGTATCGATGGACGGAAATCGCGTCAATCGTGGTGGTAACGTCTTTCCCGGATTGTTCTTTTGCCGTAACCCGCGAATCGAGCGAATGTTCCGGCAAAAAACCTCCGCGAGCAATCCGGCGCGTGCGAGAAACTTGACCCGATTCCAAATTCGACCCTCCGATCAAATCGACGGGGACCAACTGGCCGTAAGCAGATATCAGCGATATGTTTACGACGAATCGACTCCCGAAATCGCGCGCGCTCGAATTCCCGACTCGGGCCAGCGAAACCCCAGTGGGCGCCATCTCGCGCAACTCCTCGGTCGTCGCCGGACGATCCGTTAGACTTTCGCCCCGCCCGGTCGAAACACTCATGCCGGTTGGGCGGTATGTCCGATCTGTACCGATAAGGGGGCCTGCCATCGCCGCGCCATTGATCGAGCTCCGCCGTCTCGGCCGTACCTACGACCTCGGCGAGGTCCAGGTGCACGCCCTGCGGAGCGTCACTCTGAACATTACGCGCGGCGAGTTCGTGGCGTTGATCGGGCCCTCCGGGTCGGGGAAGTCGACGCTCATGAACACGCTCGGCTGTCTCGACACACCCTCCACCGGTAGCTACCGGTTGGCCGGCGAAGAAGTTGGCGACATGACTCGCGACGAACTCGCCCGATTGAGGAACAAGCGAATCGGCTTCGTGTTTCAGAACTTCAACCTGTTGGCCCGCACGACGGCCCTCGAAAACGTCGAGATGCCCATGCTGTACGACCCGGCCACGAGTCGAC
The DNA here is from genome assembly GCA_031363325.1 of Gemmataceae bacterium. GTDB lineage: Bacteria > Planctomycetota > Planctomycetia > Gemmatales > Gemmataceae > SIAJ01. Next base: position 6,850 of record JANLUE010000391.1, on the reverse strand, counting down.
GGCAGCGCCGCAAGCGGGCCAAGGAACTGTTGGATCGAGTCGGCCTTGGCGATCGGCTCGACCACAAACCGAATCAGTTGTCGGGCGGCCAACAGCAAAGGGTCGCGATCGCCCGGGCCCTGGTGAACACGCCGGCGATCCTCCTTTGCGACGAGCCGACCGGCAACCTGGACACGCGGACGAGTCGGGAGATCATGGCCTTCTTCCGCGAATTGAACAAGGCCGAGGGATTGACGGTCATCCTGGTGACGCACGACCTGGAAGTCGCCCGCCAGGCGGAACGCGCGATCGTGTTGGTCGATGGCGAAGTGGTCGCGGACACGACCAACATCAACGAAGCGGCCGAGGCCTTGCACAAACGCACGGCCGCGATCGATGTCGAGGGCGAGGGGGAATAATGGAACGGACTCCTTGGCGGCTTCGCCGACTCGCGCCGCTCGCATTCTGCCTGCCGGCGGGTTGCACGGCCGCGCTCGCCGAGGCCGTCGACGAGGGTTGGCGGCCCGAACAGCGCGCGATCGTCACGCGTGAACCGTCCGCCTTGCCGCCCGCGCCGATTCCGAACGTGCCGCCACCGATCACAGTCGCCGACCCCGCGTCGGCGCGCGAGCCTCGGAATCTCTCGCTCGACGAGGCGATTCGTCTCTCGCTGGAGAACGCCAAGGCCGTCCGCGTCTTCACGGGCCTTGGGGCGTCGAACAGCGGCCGATCGATCTACGATGCCGCGATCGCCAACACGGCCATCGATCAACAACAAGCGCGATTCGATCCGGCCCTGACCGCCGAGAAGTCCTACGGCCGCAGCGAGAACCCACAACTCGGGTTCGATCCATTGGGACCGCAGGGTGTTGGGTTCGTCGGGCCACGCATCGATACATATCGCGCTTCGATTGGCCTGACGAAACTAAACACGCTCGGAGGACGGACCGGCTTCAGCCTGGTCAAAGATCGCAACTGGCTGAACCCGAACACGACTTCGCTCAACCCGTTCGACAACAAGTCGCTCGAATTGAATTACACGCAACCCTTGCTTCGTGGCGGTGGGTTTCAGTTCAATTTGAGCCCGATCGTCCTGGCCCGAATCGACACGGAGCGTTCGTACTTCCAGTTCAAGGATTCAACGCAGGAACTCGTTCGCGGCACGATCGAGGCGTACTGGAACCACGTGTTTGCTCGACTCTCGTTGTGGGCGGCGGAGATTCAGTACGAACAATCGACGGCCGCGTACGAACGCGAAGAGGCCCGTCGGCAGGCCGGCATCATCAATATTCGCGATGTCGCGCAAGCGAAGGTGACCTTGAACGGCTTCAAGGCGGCACTCGTGTCCGCCCGCGCCGATGTGCTCTCGCGCGAGGGGGCCCTGCGCAACGTGCTTGGCCTGCCGCCTTCGGACAAGTCGTTGCTCGTACCCGTCTCCGCACCCGCCAGCGTGCGCTTTAAGCCGGGATGGGAACAACTCCTGCAGTTCGCCGGCGAACGCCGACCCGACCTGATCGAGTTGAAGTTGATTCTCGAAGGGGACAAGCAGCGGAAGATCCAAGCGGAAAACGTGGCGATGCCGCAACTCGACGCGACGGCGCTCTATCGCTGGAATGGCCAGTCGGGCCGCCTGCCGCCGTTCGGCGAACGCCTGACGACGGAGCACGGCCAATACACCGACTGGTCGGTGGGCATCAATTTCTCGGTACCCCTGGGCCTTCGCGAAGGCCGAGCCCGCGTGCGCGAACAGGACTTGATCATCCTGCGCGATCGCGGCAACCTTGAACAAGGCTTGCACGCGGCCGGGCACGAGTTGGCCGTCACCGTGCGCGAACTCGAGAATACGTACGAACAATACCTGGCCTACCGCGAGACGCGGGCGGCCGCCTTGCAGAACCTCCAGGTGCAGATTGAAGAACAGCGGCAGGGCCGAGGCATCTACTTGACGGTCTTGCAGGCCCTGAACGACTGGGGTTCGGCGATTCGATCGGAAGCGCGGGCGCTGGTCGATTACAACATCCTCCTCGCGACCCTCGAACGACAAACCGGCACGATTCTGGAAACGCACGGTTTGGTGTTCATCGAGGAACGCTTCCAGGCGGCTGGCCCGATGTGCTTCCCCGGACACGGCACGGATCGCGACTACCCGAAGGATCTCAAGCCATCGGGCGACCCGAAACGATACCCGGACAACGGCCAACCCGGCGAGAACACCTTCGACCTGATGAAACCGGGCCGACCTCAGGAAAAGAAAGACGGCGAAAAGGCGGCGCCGAAAGCCGGCGCGAAGTTCGCCGAAGACAAGTGATTCAAGCGTGCGCCAGGCTGCGCTCGCCCAGAGAACTGCGAATCTCGAACTCAACGGGGTTTATTTCGTTAGATGCCATCCACAAACCGCCCAGGGTTGAACACCCGCCGCGGGTCAAGTTTGTCCTTGATGGTACGCATGAGTTTGCGGTCGGCTGTCGATCGGCCCCAGACGGGAAGCGTCGATTTCCACTCGGGCGGGCAACGGGTCAGGACCACGTTCCCGCGCGCCGATTCGGCCCAGCGATTCAGCTCGGCCACGGCCGATGCGATTTGTTCGCGAGTGGCGTCGGCCGGGAAGTGGCCGGTCACAATGCCGTTGCCGAGATGGGCCATCAACGCGGGTCGGGGTGTTACGCCATCGGCCTTGCGAAAGAATGAAGCTGTCTCGGCAGGCACGACGTTCGCTTTGAAGGTGACCGGTCCAAACTCCGCGAGCGGGAAGTCCGCCCAGCGTGCGAGCACATCTGACGCGGCCGAATCGCGGAGAGTGATCGCCGAATCGCTCGGCCAGTCGCGTTTCAGCTCGCCAAGCTGCCATTCGACGGCCGACTTCTTTTCCTCGAACGCGATCAACAATTGATCGACCGTCGAATCCGAGCCCAGCAATTGATTGGCGATCGCGTTCGCCACGCTAACCGCCGTCGGCCGAGTCTTGGTGCGGGCCAGGAAGCGAGTCGTGTTTTCGGGCAGCGCGTTTGGCGAACACGGCGCGAGCACGATGGCCGCCGCCTCGGGGAGGGGCTTCACTTTCAGCGTGACTTGCGTGACGATCCCCAACGTGCCGAGCGAGCCCGTGTAGAGCTTCATCATGTCGTAGCCGGCCACGTTCTTGACGACCCGACCACCGCCCTTCACTTCCTCGCCGAGGTCGTTCATCAAACTGATGCCGATCACGTAGTCGCGCAGCGTGCCGTATCCGAATCGCCGTGGCCCGCTCGCGTTCGTCGCAATCGCCCCGCCGAGCGTGGCTCGATCCGGGAGAGGCACATCGACCGAAAGTTGCTGGCCTTCGCCACGAAGTACTTCACGCACTTTTGCGATTGGTATGCCCGCCTGAACGGTGATCGTCATGTCGCGGGCCGGGTAGTCGATCACCTGATCGAGCCCGCGCAGATCGACGGCCGTCCCCGGCTTGGTCGGCGGCAAGCCAAGCGTCAGCATCGTCCCGCCGCCGACCGGGTAGAGCGCCCGATCGGCCCCGGCCGCCAGGACGAGCAAACTCAACTCGGCCACGGAGATCGGGCGAACGACCGGGAGCGGCCCGAAGCCATCGATGTGGAAGGGGTTTTGCAAAGCTCACTCGTTGGGAATACACCGCTAGCCGCGAGGCGAAGGCTTTGCGAAGCCGAGCGCGTCACGCGCCATTGAAGAACGATTTCTCGCGAGGTCGGCGCGACGCGCTCGGCTTCGCAAAACCTCCGCCTCGCGGCTAACATTCAATCCTCGTCGCGGCGGCGACGCGGTCGTTCGTCGTCGTCCGAATCGCGTTGGCGACGTGGGCCTTCGTCATGCAGGTCTTCACGCTTTCGTCGCGGGCGTTCATCTTCCTCATCGTCGTATTCGCGCTTCCGGCGCGGTCGTTCGTCTTCGTAATCGTCGTATTGAACATTTTTGCGACGGCGGATTTCGGAGTCCGCAACCGCTGGTGCCTTTCCAATCATCGCTCCGATGACGAAGAACGCAATTCCGACCAGGACCAGCGACCCAACCTCGATAACGGCGAACGCCACCTTCTGATCCTGGATCCACGCCTGGGCCTTTTGTTCGTCGCCCAGATCGACATTCGCCACCGTGTAGACCCCGGCGACGACGAGCGCCAATGGGAAGGGCGTCAGCGCCAGAACACCAAGCAATCGGGCCGGAATGCCGGTCACAACCTTGGTTCTGGATATGGTCAGCCGGCCGCGAACAATCGCCAGAATGCCAGCGATCGCCAGTCCGAGCATCGCAAGGTATAGAAACACGTTGACACTCCTCAATCGACTCAAGTCTCAAACGGCCGCCCGGCGGGCCGGGTTCACCACTTCGACGTGCGTCGGCTCGGAGCACGCGCCGGCCGTGGGCAACATCTTGTTCGGACTACACAGGTTCATCGGGTTGAAGGCTTCGCGCAAGCGGACCATCATCGCCAGGTCGGCCGGTGTGAACAGGATCGGCATGAAGTCCAGTTTCTCGACGCCGATGCCGTGTTCCCCCGTCACGCTGCCGCCCAGTCGAATGCACTCGCTCAGAATATCGTGGCTCGCGCCCAGTACGCGTTCGACCATGCCGGGGTCGCGTTCGTCGAAAAGGATGATCGGGTGAATGTTGCCATCGCCGGCGTGGAACACGTTGGCGATCTTGACGCCGTACTTCTCGCTCGTCGCCATGATGAAGCGAAGCATCTGCGGCAACTTGGTCCGGGGCACGACGCCGTCCTGCGTGCAGTAACTCGGGGCCAATCGACCGACCGCACCGAACGCTTGCTTGCGGCACTTCCAGAGAAGAAGGCGTTCGGCGTCGGTGTTCGCTCGACGAACTTCGCGGGCGTTGTTCCGCTTGGCGATCGCCTCGATCTTGGCCGCTTCCTCGTCGAGGCCGGCGCTCAGGCCGTCCACTTCCATGATGAGCACGGCTCCGGCGTCGAGCGGGAAGCCGAACTTGAATGCCTGCTCGACGGCCCCGAGGATCAACCGGTCGAGCAACTCGAGCGCGCCCGGTACGATGCCCGCTCCGATGATATCGCTGATCGTGTTCGTCGCGTCGTCGATCGAATCGAACACGCCGAGCAACGTGCGATAGGCCTCGGGGTTGCGCGTGAGCCGGACCCACGTGCGACTCACGACGCCGAACGTGCCCTCGCTACCGACGATCGCGCCGGTCAGATCATAGCCTGGGGAATCCTCGGCCGGCCCGCCCGTGATCACCACTTCGCCGCTCGGCAGCACGAGTTCGACGCCGAGGATGTGGTTGACCGTGACGCCGTACTTCAACGTGTGCGGGCCGCCCGAATTGGTCGCGACGTTCCCGCCGATCGTGCACGCCCCCTGGCTCGACGGGTCCGGCGCGAAGTGGTAACCGCGATCCTTGGTGGCGTCGGTTAGCCACTTGTTCACGACCCCCGGCTCGACGACGGCGTATCGATTGGCGTAGTCGATCTCGAGGATCCGCTTCATCCGCGACAGGGCGATCATGACCCCGCCGCCGACCGGCACGCACCCGCCAGCGAGGCTCGTGCCCGCCCCGCGGGCCAGGAACGGCAACATCAGGTCATTGCAGACTTTGACGATCTGGACGATCTGTTCGGTCGAGGTTGGAAACACGACGACTTCGGGCTGGTGCTTCTCGATGGTGAAGCCATCGCACTCGTAGACCATGAGGTCGGAGCGCGACGTGAGCAAGCCCTGCGGGCCGACGATCGGGCGGAGGCGGTCGAGGAGAGCAGCCATACGGGATTCTGATACGAAATGCGTGGCACCGTGGCCGGACCCGCGTTTACGCGAACAGGCTGAACACATCGAACATGTGCTCGCCGCCGTGCGCGGGGTTGCCGATCAGGCGCTGGCCGGGACAGTCCACGACGAAGTCGAGCAGTTCGAGCGGAACCTGCCCAATCAAGGCGTTGTATTCATCGCCAATCTCGCCCACATCGACCGTGCAATCGCGACCCTGAACTGTGAGGCGAACCGCCGAATACATGGGCAGCGAAACGACCCCGCCGATACCCCGGGCTTGCCGCGTCTTGTAATGTCGGAGGCCGAGTTGCTGGATCATCCGCTTCGGGAGCAGGAGCGTAGTCGCCCCGGTATCGACGAGGGCGTCGCTCACGTCAATCGAACGCACCGCGTCGGCGGAGATTTCGCCAAACGCGTGGCCTTCAACATCTTTGAGGTTCTCGATCTTGGCTTGGACGAAAACTTTGCCCATTGTTTCGGTCTCCATCGACGCCTCCGGTTTGACCGTACCTTTTGTAGTTCGTCCAGTCGTTTCGACAGCGATTGCGGAACCGCCCGGCCTTGCGCCCCCAGGGCGCGAATCTTCCGCGCGAGCCCTCAAGCCGAGGCCTTGGTGGTCAATACGGTAATCACGTCGTTGCGGACCTGGGCGAAACCACCTTCGAGGGCCCAGCGCTTCGTCTCGGCACCGCGCTTCAGGCGCAACTCACCCTTGCCGAGCTTGCCGATCAAGGCAGCGCGGCCGGGGAGAACGCCCAACTCGCCGTCGACCATCGGCAGGACCACGAAGTCCGCCGATTCGTCGACGACCGCCTTCTCGGGGGTCACGATCACGCACTGAAGTTGCTTGTTGGTGCTTGCCATATTTACTTCACGTTTGTCAATCGTCATTGGTCAATAGTCATTGGCACCCTTCCAAGGACTGATGACTAATGACCAAGGACCAATGACTAAGGACGAATGACTAAGGACCAATGACTAAGCAGCAGCCATCTTCTTGGCCTGCTCGGCCGCTTCTTCGATGACGCCCACGTACATGAACGCGCCTTCGGGCAGGTGGTCCCACTTGCCCTCGCACAGCTCCTTGAAGCTGCGGATGGTGTCGGCCAGCGAGGTGACCTTGCCGG
>JANLUE010000390.1:0-3562 GCA_031363325.1 Gemmataceae bacterium | reverse complement strand
CCGTTCACGGCGGGTGACGCTCATCCAACGACAAAGCTCCAACAGCAGTCTCGAAGGTTCGAGCCCGAGGTTGGAGCTTTGTATTCGCTTCGCGAAAGGTTACTTCCCATCGTCCTTCTTGCCTTCCGGCGTCTTGCCTTCGACCGCCGGGGGGCCGTCGACGCCGAGGTTGACTTTGCCGTATTGCGGGGCGGCGGCGTTCGTCGGCGGCTTGACGCCGATCAGGGCCATGAACTTCGGCGCGTCGATCAGTTGCACTCCCAGCTCTTTCGCCTGAGCCATCATTTCCTTCACCTTGCCGACCGGAGGCACGTCGGTGCCCACGATCAGGAATTTGGTCCGCAGGCTCATGCCGCCCTGGCGCTTCTTGACTTCGCCGGTCTTGAGGTCGAGGAACGCGTCCACGATCACGCCGTTCCGCTCGACCATGCGGATGAACTCCTCGTTGTCCGGGAGGCCATCGCCATCCAGGTCGATGATCCCGGCGAACGCGACGTGTTCGCGGCTCGACGTGCTCAGCGAGATGTTGAAGATCTGGTCGCCCTTGGCGATCGGGTTGCGGAGCGCGTTCGGCTGGCTGATGATGCGGGCCTGGGCCGTGAATGGGCCGGTGACCGACGTGATTTCAACCATCCCCTTGATCATCTGATGATCGGTGAACGGGTCGCGGGCGCGAATGCTGGCGTATTCACGATGCCGCTTCTCGATGGCCTTCTCTTGTTCGATCACATCGACCAGCGAGGCCGTCGGGGCGATCACGATGAAGGACTGGCCAGGGACGAGGCCCAGGCGAGTTTGGAATCGCAGCGTGACGAACGTGTCGTCTTTCGAGGCAATCTCACCTTTGCGCTGATCCAGCTTCTCGAGTTGCAATTTGTCGAAGCGATTCCCCAAGTCGCTCTGGTCGCCCTGGAGGGCCTTGGCCAACTTCTCCTGAAGCGACTTGACGTTGCGCTTCTCCTCGGCGACCACATCTTCGAGGGCCGCCTTGTCGGCCGACCACTGGTCCTGAGCCTTCTTGAATTCATTCCCCTTTGTGTTGGCCGCCGCAATCGTCTTGTCGAATCCGACTTGGCCGGCGGCGATCGCGTCCGTCACGCGCTTGTTCTCGTCGGCGAGGCCTTTGTTGTACTTTTCCGTTTCGTCGCGAAGCTGCTTGTCGGCCTGGGCCACGCGGGCGTTCGCCTGTTGGAGTTGCGTCGACAGGCCAGCGGCCTCGGCGGCTTTCGCCTGATACATCTTGGCCCATTCGCCGACGATCGCGGCAACCGACTTGGTTGGGCCCGTTCCGGCTGCGGGGAAGTTGAACGCTCCGGGAGTCGGGAACGCGTTCCCGCCGAGCTTACTCGTGACGTTCTGAATTTCGGCGAGTTTCGCCGCTTCGGCCGGACCGGAAGCCCCGCTCATCGCGCTGAAGTCGGCCTCAGTACCGACGCCGAGCGAAGTACGATTGACGGCCAATCGCACGCGATCCTCGAGGGCCGCGTCGTTCGCTTTTTTCGCCGCTTCCTTTTCCTTGTTCGCAGTCTCTTCCAACTCCTTCATTCCATCGAAGCCCATGTAGGTGGTCACGCCGAGGATCAACGTCGCGAGGACGAAGAAAACCAGCGTGATAATCATGCCGGTGCCCGGCCCATCTTGTTTTTTCTTCGCCATGTGGACCGCTCCAGGACGGCCGAGACGTGGTCGGGCCGCCAAAATCGCGAACGAGGTTCCAACTCCACTCTAACCCCGGGGAGGGGCATGTCAATGACAAACACGCCGCAAGTCCCGCCGGTTGCCCACCTTGACGCGGGCGCGTCGATTAAATCGGTTTTGCGGGACGCGCGGATGCTTTGACACGGACGGGACGAACGGTTACCATCAACTACAGAGGAAGTGCAGCGACCGACCGAACACATAATGCCAAGGCCGGCCCCGCATCTCTCAGCAGCCACATTCTACCGAGCCCGCCTAGCTCGCGCCGGAGTCGACGCCGATTGGATTCCGTGAGCTACTGAGAGAGTTGACCCGCTTCGGCCGTCGAGTAATCGCCCCGATCGCACCGATCGCCCACCCTCGAACCGAAGCACGCGTCCCGGAACTCGCCCCGCTCCGACGAGTCGTATTGGCCGACGATGTGAGTCGAACGCTGTTCGCCGAGTACGCGGCCCATCGGACGACGGAGCGTGGCACGGAGGAGACGGGTTGGGCCTTGCTGGGCTTGCGGCGCGGCGACGAGGCGGTCGTTTTGGCGACGCTCCCTGCCGGCGCCGGTCGCGAAGCGGATGTCGCCCATGTAAAATTCAACAGTGCCGCGCAGGCGCTCGCGAGTCGCGTGGTTCGACAGGGGATGCGGCAACTGACCTTACTTGGTATCGTCCACACGCACCCCGGGAGCTTGCGACACCCGAGTAGTGGCGACTTTCGCGGCGATGTCGAATGGGTCGCGAACCTGCGGGGCCAGGAAGGCGTCTTCGGGATTGGGACGGCCGACTCGGACCCGAAGGCGGAGGCCGGCCTGAGTTGGCAGCCGGCACCGAACGTGCAGTGTCTCGGCGGACTGTGTTTATCGTGGTATTCGCTCGGCCAGGACGACCGAAACTATCGGCCGCTGCCGGTCGAATTGAACCTGGGCCCCGACCTCGCCGCTCCGCTTCGGCCGGTCTGGGACGAGTTGGAAGTTCATGCGGAACGGCTCGATCGATTGGCCCGGCAATTGAATCGAGTTCGATTCGATGTGGCGGCCGGACAGGCGAAGGCCGCAATGATCGTGGAAGTTCCCGTGGCGGGCGAGATCGACGAAGCTCGATCCGTCCGTGTCGAGTTGGAAGGGAAGGCGGTCCGCTACCGGTTGGTCACGCCCGAGGGCGTTCTGGCCGCGGACTTGCGCGAAGACCGTGTGGACGTTGGCGTGTTCCTGCTCCTCTCGGAGTTGGCCGCTCGGTAAAAATCGCCCGTGTCCTTCGCCCGCGAGGAGTCTAGACATGGACTTCCGCCCCCTGACTGAGACCGAACGCAAAACCCTGGTGACGGCCCTGCGCGGCAATGCCCAAGACGGGCTCGCCGTGCTCATGGACCGTCAGACCACTTCCTTCCTGGGCACCGCCGACGAGGTCCCGGACGAAGAAGTGATCAATGCCATCCGATCGGTGCCGTGCCACTATTAGCTTTCTGCTTTCGGCTATTGGCTGTCAGCCAATCAAGTTGCTGGCTGATAGCCGACAGCCAATAGCCGAGAGCAAGCATGGGCCTGCTGGATTCCGAAACCGGCAAGCGACGCCTTCTGTGCGTCGAGATCCCGGCCGTCGAACGGTACAACGAGGGCCGCGACCTGGACTTCAAGCTCCAGGTCGTGCGGGGCGGGTCGGCGTTGACTCTGCGCTACCGCCTCAAGCCCTGCCACAACATCTATCTACTCGAAACTCGATTGCATTCCGGCTACCCGACCGTGCCACCAGAGACGCGCGTCATCACGCCAATGCGGCATTGCCCCCACTTGCTCGAAGGTCAAACGATGTGCCTGTGGCGACAGGGCTCGACCCGCGACGCCTCGCGCTGGGACCCCGCGAAGTTCACCTGC
>JANLUE010000382.1:0-2000 GCA_031363325.1 Gemmataceae bacterium | reverse complement strand
AGCGCCGCACGAATCACGAAGCCGCCCAAGAGCGCACCTGTTCCGCCGCTCGTAAACGGCGACCATTTGACCGTCGCCGAGTTCGAACGTCGTTACGAGGCAATGCCCCATGTGAAAAAGGCGGAATTGATCGAAGGGATCGTTTACATGCCTTCGCCCGTTCGCAATCGGCGGCATGGCCGACCGCACTCGCATTTGAACGGCCTGCTCTTCTACTACGCCGCCAAAACCGAAGGCGTGCAGTTGAGCGACAACGCGACCGTGCGACTCGACGACTTCAATGAGCCGCAGCCAGACGTGTTGCTCATGATTGAACCTGGCCGTGGCGGCCAGGCGATCGAGGACTCGGACGATTACATTTCCGGCGCGCCGGAACTGGTCGCCGAGATTGCCTCCAGTTCGGTCAGCTTCGATCTCAACACGAAGCTCGAAGTCTATCAACGCACGGGTGTTCTCGAGTACGTCGTGTGGCGCGTGGGCGAACGCGCGATCGATTGGTTCATTCGGCGTGGCAAGCGATTCAAACGGATCAAACCCGATTCACAGGGAATTCTGCGAAGCGAAGTGTTCCCCGGCCTCTGGCTGGACACCGTGGCCTTGCTCGATTCCGACCTCGATGCGGCGCTGCGGTCCCTCGATCGCGGCCTCGCGAGCCCGGAGCACGCGGCGTTTGTGAAACGGCTCGAAGGCTCGTCCTAACAGAGCGCGATCGGATCGGATGCATAGCCCCCCGAATTCGCTGAGGAATTCTGGTCGTTTGGGGCCTTTTCACGATCGTAGCGCCGGGGCCACATCGCTTCAACTCGAAGTCAGCGCTCCACCGCCGGTGCCTTGAAGTCGGCGAGGTACAACTGCGTCGGCGAACGGCCGTCGCGACTGCTCGTCCACATGACTTTCGTGTAGTCCGGACTGAACACGGGGAGCACGTCCTGACCCGGTGCGAATGTCAGGCGGGTCGTCTTGCCGGTCTCGATGTTCATCCAGTACAGGTCATAGTTCGGTCGAGCTTTTTCATCGGAATGGTCGGCGGCCGTGTAGATGATGTGCTTACCGTCCTTGTACCAATACGGGGCCCAGTAAACCCATTTGTCGTTGTCCGTCAAGGCTTTCTCGCCGGTGCCGTCCGCGTTCACGACGTACAGTTGGAGTCGATCCTTCTCCTTGCGATCGCTGCGAAAGATAACCTTGGTCCCGTCCGGCGAGAAGAACGGCCCGCCGTTATAACAGTTGAGCGCCTTGGTGATCTGGCGTGGGCTCGAACCGTCCGCGTTCATGATGTAGAGTTGCACATTGCCGGCCGACCCCGAACTATACACGATCTGTTTGCCGTCCGACGAATAGCTTCCTTCGGCCGTATAGACTTTGACATCGGGAGTCAGGCACTTGAGGTTCCCGCCGTCGAGGTCCGCCTCGTAAATCTTGACGAACGGGTCGAAGTCCCACGAGTAGCGGCGGCGAACGCCCTTCTTGCGATCGTCTTCGCGCTGAATGTATTCGGCCGCCTGATGTTTTTTGGCGTCCGGGTCCGTGTGGCTGCTCGCGAAAACGATTCGCTTGCCATCCGGCCGGAAGTACGAGCACGTGGTGCGACCGACGCCGGGGCTCACGCGCGAGTGTTTTCCAGTCGCGATGTCTTGAACGAAGATCTGGTAGAACGGATTGCCGGTGTCCTTTTCCTCGGCCTGATAGATGATCGACTTGCCGTCCGGCGAGAAATAGCCTTCGCCGGCCCGCACGAACTCGCTCGTCAATTGTCGAATGTTCGTGAGATGCGCGGCTTCGTCTTTCTCCCACGCCGCAAGCGGCTTTGGGTCGGCACCGGCAATGTGGGCGAAGGCGAGCAGCAGCGGAAACATTCGGCGTCCTCTTGTTGCGTTGACTCGGTGGTTAGTTAAACCCGAATCACAGTAAGAACCGGAGTTTTTGTTGAATAGGCGAGCCGGGGGGCGTTAGCCCCTCGGGTGACGCCGCAATGGCTTCCCTCAAGTTGGTTTGCTTGG
>JANLUE010000377.1:0-20091 GCA_031363325.1 Gemmataceae bacterium | reverse complement strand
GCGTTCAGAAACGCGAGATTGAGTTGCTCTTTGCGTGGTGCTATCGACAAGCGGCTGGCGTGTAGAATCTATTTCGTTGTACGCGCGTACAGTAAATTGCAATTTCCGCCTCTCGGAAACGAACTTCTCTTTGAGAGACATTCCTCCGATGCTTCGGGGGTATAATCGCTTGGCGTGCATGGCCGCACGCGGTGGGCCAGGGAAGGCAGAACTCAGTCGCTCACCCGCCCCGGAGGTCGCCGTGACCCGCTCGCTTTCCCGAACGCAGTCCAGTTTGCTTGGCCTCGTCGTGATTCTGTGTCTTGGACTCGGCGTCTGGGGCCTGTTCCGCGTGGCCGGCAAGTCGGGCCGATTCGCCGATGGCTACGAGGTCACCGTACTCGCGACCGACGCCCAGGATGTCGAACCCGGCACGCCGGTCCGCGTGCGCGGGCTCGAGGCTGGCCAGGTGGTCGCCGTCGAAGACACGGGCGAGGGGGTTCTCCTTCGCCTGAAACTCGACGGCAAGTACCGCGATCGGATCCATGCCGACGCGACCGCTTCGGTGCAGACCAAGGGCATTCTTGGCATCAGCGTAATCGACGTGAAGCCGGGTACGTCGGCTGCCGGCCCGCTCGGCGACGTGGCGATTCAAGCAAAGCCGACGCCCGACCTCGCCGAGGTGACCGCCAAGCTGCACGCGGTCGCGGGCCGGGTCGATTCGATCCTCAAGGAAGTCGAGGAGGGCAAGGGCACCTTGCCGATGCTCCTTCGCGACGACACGGTGTATCGCGACCTGAAGGACACGTCGGCCCGGACCAAGAAGCTTGTCGAGAACCTCGACCAGTCGGTGACCGGGCTTCGCTCCGATGCACAGTCGACGTTGAAGAAAGTCGACGCGGGTGTCGAGGCCGTGCACGGGGAGCTCGATGAACTCAAAGGGCTGATGCGGACCGGGCAGGAAGCGGTCTCGGCGATCAAGCAGGATGCCGAAGCGATCAAGGCGATGCCGATCGTCCGCAGCTACGTCGAAGACAACGTGGCTGCACTGGTGCGACCGACGTTTGACAAGGACCGCGTGATTTACGTGCCGAACGATTTCTTCGAACCGGGCACGGCCATTCTGCACGACTCGGGTCGGCACAAATTGAACGAGTGCGCCGCCTGGTTGAACGGCCAACATCAGAAGGGCTCGGAAATCGTGGTCGCGACGTTTGCCGACCCCAAAGATCGGACCCAGACGAGCGCGTCGGCCCGAACGTTGACCAAGAAACAGTCGGAGGCGATGGTCGAGTATTTCAAGGGCCAGGGCGTACATAAGATGGGCTACGTCACCCGGCGCAAACTGACGCCGGTCGGCAACGGCCAGGATCCGTCGCCCGTCGTGGAGAAAGACCCCCTCCCGGCCGGGCGAATCGAAGTGATCCTGTTTGTGCCGCGGTAAGTCGAGAAACGATCGGCAGTCCGGCAGGGAATCGTCGCATGTCCGAACCAGCCGGGCCGCCCGTCGCGCGAACGGCGTTGCTCTATCATTATTGCCGGCTGCAATTGCCGGGCGTGGTGCTGTCTCCGGACCGCGTGCGGCAACACCTCGTCCGCACGTTCAACTTGTTCGCCGCCAAGACATCGGGCCTCAACTGGTCGCTGTACTTCGACCAGCTCTATGCGCTCGACTGGTATCTGTGCTGTGGGTGCATCGAGAATGACAACCGGGCCTGGGAGGCGCTGTTCGCGACTCGCACAGGTCGGAGCGATTGTCTTGTGATCGACGCGTTGCGAGCTCGGGCCGTCCGACTCTACCCACGCGACGAGGAACGTCAGGAAGCCGCCGTCACCGAATTCTGGGCGCACCTGCTCGTCTCGGAAACGCCCGGCTCGGTCCCGGTGCTCGCCCGCTACGACGGCCAGCGCCCGCTCGCGCCGTGGCTCATTCGCGTGTTCCAAAACTGGCACGTCTCACGGCTGCGGTCCGGCGGCACCGTCCAGGCCTTGCCCGACGACGAGATCGCCCTGCCCTTGCCCGACCGTTCCGATGCCCGCTGGCACGACACCTTTTGCGAGGCCGCCCGCGAGTGGCTCGACACGCTGAACGAACAGGAGACACTGTTGCTCGGGCTGCGTTGGCGCTATCGAATGAGCCAGCGCGAAATCTCGCACCTGTTCGGCGTTCATGAAGGCACCATCTCGCGGCAAACGGACAAGCTCCGCGATCGCTGCCTGGAAGAAATCGGCACGCGCCTGACCGCCCAGGGCTGGACCGGCGACGACCTCGAAGGCTTCGTGCTCACGGAGCTGGGCTCGCTACTCGTTGACGAACCCCGCCTGTCGGCCGATCACCTGACCGCGATGTTGGCCCGCAAAGGCAAGAAGCTGAACGTGGCATAGTCGCTTGAAACAGGAACTCTCGCCCGGCGTCAAATGGTCAACGCACGTCACTTTGGAGTCATCGCCATGAGGCTGTCTCTTCGCCACGCCGCCTACGGGTTTGGCCTCGTCGGACTGTTGGCCGCCGCGTTCGCGGTCCTGCGGACGACCGATCCGATCCATGCGGCCCCGAGTTCGGTCAAGCCCCTCGAGCGCGTGCCGGCCGACGCGTTCCTGTTCGCTCACCTGCGGGCCGATGGCGTCTGGAATCATCCCGCCGTCGTCGAACTTCGCAAGGCCTACGCCAAGGAACTCGGGGCCGCGCTCAAGGAAGGCGAGGCATTGTTCGGCCTCACTCCCGAGTCGATCGAGACGATAACCGTTTACTTCCCGAAGTTCCCGATGGGTGGCGGCCCGATCGCCCAGGTCGTCTTCCAGGTCGAGACGAAGAAGCCGTACGACAAGGACACGGTCTTGAAAGGTGTCCGCGGCAAGGAGATGCCAAAGGGGGACTTCGTCAAGCTCGGCGACAACGGGCTCGTCCTGCACTTCGTCACCGACCGGTTGTTCAGCGTCGTTCACGAATCCGTGATGGACGACTACAAGAAAGCCCCGGCAACCGAAGGTCCTCAAGCGGCGAACTTGAAGGCCGCCCGCGAAGGCAAGGACGCGGTGTTCGTCGGCGTCGATCCGAGTGGCCTGCCCGACGAAATCTTCGCCAACGCGCCGGCCGAATTGCAACCGTTCCTCCCACTCCTGAAGTCCAAGTCGATCGGCCTGAAGCTCGGCCTCGACAAGGAACTCAAACTCTCGGCCACGTTCGTTGGCGAGAACGCCGACAAGGCGATCGAGTCCGAACGCAGCTTCAACTTGCTCATGAAACTCGCGGACGACGGCCTGACCGAAGTCCTCAAGGACTCGAAGAACGAAGAACTGATGTCGCTGCGGCCGATGCTCGAAGCGTTGCAGAAAGTGGCGGCCGCGACCAAGGCGAAGCGAACCGAGACGATCGTGTCGGCGACGGCGTCGTTCCCGGCGGAAGGCTCCATGTTCAAGCCGCTCGCTGAAATCGCCTTGAAGCCGTTCGGCCCAGCCGCCCGGACGCGGAGCGCGAACAACCTGAAGCAAATCGGCCTGGCCCTGCACAATTACCATGATGCCAACGGGGTACTGCCGCCGGCCGCGATCGTCGACAAGAAGGGCAAACCCCTCCTGAGCTGGCGCGTGGCGATCCTGCCGTACATCGAACAGGACAACTTGTACAAGCAATTCAAGCTCGATGAACCGTGGGACAGCGAACACAATTTGCCGCTGAGCAAGGTACGCATCAAGACTTACATATTGCCCTACCTCGAGGACAGGCAGGGCGAAACACACTATCGCGTGTTCGTCGGCAATGGGGCCGGCTTCGACACGGTCCAGGGGATCAAGTTCAGTCAATTCACGGATGGTACGTCAAACACGCTGCTGGTGTTTGAATCGTCCGAATCGACCCCGTGGGCCAAGCCGGACGAGATCGAGTTCGACCCGAAGAAGCCGGTCCTGAAGCATTTCCGCTTCGAGAACAACCGCTGCAACTTTCTGTTCGCCGATGGCTCGGTGCGGGCCGTCTCGAACAAGGTCGACGAGCAAGTATTGAAGAATATCATCCAACGCGATGACGGTAACCCGATCGGCGAATTGCCCTGAGCCGACTGGAAACGCGACGACGGCCGGTTGGCATGGCGCTCCGCGAACCAGCGAGTTCCGGGCGCGATGTCAACCGGCCGTTGACATGATATACTTGCGATGTTCGGTGGTTGGAAAGACGAGATTTGTTCTCTCGACATCTCGATCAATCGTTGCGAGAGTGAGACGGGTGATCGTTCGTCGTCGGGAGAGCGCAGATGAGTGCGGCCCTATCTCCAAGCCCCGCGCCGCCCGAACGATGGGTCGCACCATGGGCGAGAACGATCTCCGGATCGCGGCGGCCGCGAACGTCACTGGCGCGATGATCTTGACCACCGATCTCGACTTCGACCATCTCGATCCGACCTTTCTACCGGTCGATTGGATCGACCCGACCCTTGCCTCGCGCGGCACGCCGTAACCAATGCGCCTTCTCTTTCTACTCTTGACAATTGTTTTGCTCGCGGCCCTGGCACTCCAGGCCGGGTTGTTGGCGTTTGCCATGTATGTCCTGATCGGCGTGTTGATCCTGAGCCGCCATCTGGCGAAGCGCTGGGTCGGAGCGCTCGACGCTCGCCGCGAAATCACGTTTACCGAGCCGGTCGAAGTCGGGGCCACGGTCGCGATGAATGTTCGGCTCAAGAACTCGGGCACCGTTCGCGTCGCCTGGGTCTTGATTGAAGATTTGTTCCCCGAACACTTCCTGCGGCTGAAGCCGCCACGTGTTCGCGTCAAGGGTCGGCGCATCAAGCTATCCTCGATTGGGGGCGGCAAAACTGTTTTGTTGAAGTACGAAATTGAATGTGATACGCGCGGCTATTATCAGATTGGCCCAACGCTACTGGAGACGGGGGATTTGTTTGGATTGCATCGCCGCCATCGAATCGTCACCGTGCCCGTCTATCTGATGGTCTTGCCCAAGATCGTGCCGTTGCCGCGATACGACTTCACGTCACGCCGACCGATCGGCGAAGTCAACGCGGCCCATCGATTGTTCGAGGATCCGACCCGGAACGCCGGCGTTCGCCCGTATCAAGTGGGCGACCCGCTTCAACGCGTTCACTGGCGGGCGACGGCCCGGACCGGCGAACTGCAATGTCGCGTCTTCGATCCAACCACGCTCGCCGGTGCGAGTTTGCTAATCGACTTCCACCAGTCGGGCTACCCGAATCGGGCCGAACCGACGCGGTCCGATTTGGCCATCACGACCGCGTGTTCGCTCGCCTATGCCGTCGCGATGCTGAACCAACAGATCGGCCTCTTCAGCAACGGCCGAGACGCGGCCGACCTGTACCGCTACGACTCGACGACCCAACGCGGTTCAGACGACGATGCGGCGGGCTTCGAGACCCGCGACGCCGCCCGCGCCCAGGGGGAGGCGTCCGAGACGAGCGATCGCCTTCGGCCGGTCGCCGTTGAAACTCGACGCGGCATCGAACAGTTCCAGCAAATCCGCGAAGCGCTCGCCAGGCTGGAACTGAGCGATGGCCTGTCTTTCCCGCGACTCGTGCTCGAAGTGACCCCCCGGATGCCGCGCGACGCGACGGTGATCGCCATCCTGCCGGCCGTCCCGATCGAAACGTCAACAATGCTCGGCAACCTGCGTCGACAGGGGTTCGCCGTGTCCGCCCTGTTGATTTCCCTGAGCGACGAAGATCAGTTGATCGCCCACGGCCGACTTCTGTCCGAGGGGATCCGAGACGTTCGCCACGTGAATAGTGAAGATGACCTGAGCCTGCTCGGCGACCAGGCGCCGGCCACCGGCGTAAACCCCTACAAGCTGGCCGTTTCGTTGGCGTGAGACCACGATGACTGAACCCGTTGAGATCGACGACCCCTTTGCCGACGCGATCGTCGCCCATGTGACGAAGCACCTCGGCCCGGTGACGAACGTTTTTCACGAAATTCAGCCGGATCAGGTGAAGCTCGACTTGCTCGTCGTCGGCCCAACGGACGCTCGGCCGTATACGACTCTGGTCACTTGTGGCATGAGCGAACGGCCCATGCGCGTGCCGATCGAGGACCCCGATGACCTGGGCCGCGTCCCGGAACTCCGACTCGCCGAATTGATGCTCTGCCTGCCGCCCGATTGGCCGCTGACGGCCGAATCGTTTCGACAGCCCGAACATTTCTGGCCAATACGCTGGCTCAAGGCGCTCGCCCGCCTGCCGCACCGACAGGGAGGATGGCTGGGCCTTGGACACACAATCCCGAATGGCGAACCGCCGGTGCCATTCGCGTCCAACACATCCTTCTGTTGCTGGCTCGTCGACGAGCCCGTGCTCTCGCCACCCGAGTTTCAAAAACTTCGCGAGGGCGAGGGCGATCACGTGGTGAACTTCTACTCGGCCGTGCCGCTGTACGAAGAGGAAATGTGGGTCAAGCTCCGCAAAGGCGGATCGGCGCTGGGCCAGTTGCTCGACCGGGCCAAGGTGAACGAGTTGATTGATGTTCGGCGAGCGCAGGCGACCGCGGGACCGCACGCTTAGTTCACACGACTGACTCGACAGCGTTAATCACACCGGCCGTGCCGACGCCAGGGGGGGCACGAATTGAGGCACGCGCTCGAGCAGGAGTTCGACGAGTTCGGGGGCCATGAATTCGAAGTCGTCCGGGACGTTCAACACGCCAATTCGTTTGCCACGAAGCAAGCGGCCAAACTGTTTGTTCAACTTCGTCCGGTGCTTTGGTTCCATGACGAGGACCACGTCCGCCCATTCAATTAGGTCGGCCGACACCGGTTGATCGGCGTCCGGGCTCACGCCGGCGGAGCACGTTTCGACTCCGTTCACGCCGGCGAAGACGCGCTCGGCCGTTGGGCTTCGCAATCGGTTTCGAGCGCAGACGAAGAGCACGCGCATCGAGCCTTCCTACGGTTGCCGGACCAAGCCGCGCTGGATTGGCGGGTTGTAGCGTGTCGGTTTCTTCAGCACGCCAGTCGGCTCCATCCAGACTCGGCGCAGGAAGGCCCCTTTCAAGTTGGGCACTTCTTCGTAATTTCCGCCACCATCGTCGAGCAAGTCGGCCGGCGGCGGATCGATGACGAGCAACGTCGCCAGTTCGCGGCGTTCCTTGCTGACCGCGTACCACAGACGGCCATCGCGACCGAACGCGTACTTGTGATCGTCCGGGCTCATCAATTGCCGAACCGGCTCGCCCGTTTTCGAATCGATGATCACCGGTTCGATGTCCCCGCCTTCGGATCGGCAGCCGGTCAGCACGAGATAGCGACTGCCCCACCAGGCGAGGCCGAGCGCGTCGTTGAAGCGAGTCGAGGTGAGGTGGTGGCGAGTCGGCTCGGCCGTTCGGGTGGGATCCCACAAACACAAGACGACATCGTTCGAGAACAAGTCGAATCGAACGAACCCGGCGAGCGTCTTGCCGTCCGGGCTGAACGCGACCGGGCCGGCCTGAATGTCCTCGGGCCGAACTCGACGACCGGGGTCGATCTCCTTTGCGAGCGGCGCGACCGAGGGGGTCCGCGAAATCTCCGCCACTTCGACCGTATCGGTGATCACGTAGCCTTCACCGTACCAGACGGCGAGTCGCTTGTGATCGGCCGAGAGGGCGACCTTCCACTGATGGCGTTCGTGATCGTCTTGGCCACGCCGCGTGTCGTGGCTCAGGGCCTTGTTCGTCAAGCGGACTTGGGCGGTCTTTTCGACTTCGAACGTTGGCACCTTGTAGACGTAAACGGCCCCGTTCGTGCCGATCGTCGCGATCCGGTCGGGGCCGACGAACTCGGCCTTGAACAGATCGGGCCCGTCGAACACGTTGTTCGGATCTTCGGGGAACGGCAACCATTTCGCCGGGGCCGGCGTGAGGCACTTGCCATCGCCGAGCGAGTAGAGCATGAGCGAATGATCGCCGGACCAGCCGTGCCGATTCCGCGATTCGGTGACGAGTAGATATCGGCCATCCGGGCTAACGACGGCCGCCTTCGGATCCTCGACGCCCGGGAGCTCCACCCGCTTGCCGACCTGTTCGTTCGCCAAATCGTACGCGTCGTAAACCCAGATCTTCTTGGCCGGGTTCGTGCCCACGTCGCGGAGAATGCCGAACGCCCCGCCGGTATCGGGTGCGATGAGAAACTTGATGTCTCTCTCGGGCAAGTCGAGTGGCCGGGCCTTGGCCGACCCCTGAAGCGATTCGTCGATCCCCTTCTTCTTGCCGAGCCCGCGGACGAGCAGGAACGCCACGACGGCCAGAAGCAGAACGCCCGCGATCGGCCCGAAGATCAAGAGCGGGTTCGTTCGCTTGCGTTTCGGCACGCGCCGGTCGAAGTCGCTGTCTTCGTCGCGGCGCGAACTCCGCAGTGGGCGGGGTGGTTCGGCCTCGCGCTCGGCCCGTTCCGCGTCGGCGAGGCGACGGACCCGCGAGTTCGGCCGTTCGCCCGAATCGTCGTCCGCCGGGCGCCGCGAGCGAACGGGGGGCGGGTCGTCCGTCACTCGGAACACATCGCCGCACGACTTGCACTTGATGCGCTTGCCGGCCAAGTCCGCACCGAATTCGAACCGGGTCTTGCACCCCGGGCAGTTCATGATGAGAGACATCGAAATTGTCCGCTCGCGAGTCTGAAGAGAGATCGCTATTCTAGGTGGAGATTGCCGACGAATGGGCCGAGTGGAATGAATCGATGCACGTCATTCATATGACCCCGATCCTGAACGTCTCGAACCTGCCGGAGAGCTTCGCCTGGTTCGAGAAAATCGGCTGGTCCAAGAAATGGGACTGGGGTGAGCCGCCGAGGTTCGGTGCAGTCGGTTGCGGGAAAGTCGAGATCTTCCTGTGCCTCGGCGCCCAGGGCTCGCGAGGCGGGCCGATGCCCCAATTCGTCGGCGACGACGCGACGGGCGGTACCTGGATGAGTTGGTGGGTCGAATCGCCCGCCGCCGTCGACGCGGCCCATGCTCGGGCACTGGAACACGGCTTGACGGTGACGTGGCCGCCGACCAACGAACCTTGGGGCGTGCGCGAGTTCCATCTTCGACATCCAGACGGACACACCTTTCGGGTGAGCGCCGGCATCTGCGAGGAATAGCATTTGCAAACGCCAAACGAACCGGTTACTCGCCCGGCCCGTTGCCGAAGACCGTTCAAGCGGCCGACGGGAAGAACTTGACCGTGCCGTCGGTCGGAGGCCCTCGCCGCCTGGCGACGAGGCCCTCGCCCGGCGCGCGAAAGCGACGGGCGAACACCGGGTCGGCCGCGAGTGGCGACGCCGAAAGCAATTGGTTCCCGAGAAATCGCGAACCCGCGATTCATTCCGCCAGCAACTGGCGGCCGCCCCGGCCTGAGGACGACCATGCGCACGATCTCGCTACTTCTCATACTCGCGTCGACGAGCGTGGCCGCCGAACTTCGCGTCGGGGCGGCCGCCGTCGTGATCACGCCGCCGGAAGGCACGCCGCTCGCCGGCTATTACGGCCAGCGCGGGTCGAAGTTGGTTCACGATGACATCCAGGCCAAGGCGATCGTTCTCGAACTCGGGAGCGTGAAGGCCGCGCTCGTCGTATGCGATCTGATTTCGCTGCCCCGGCACATCGTCGTCGATGCACGCAAATTGATCGAGAAGGCCACGGGGATTCCCGGCGCCAACGTGATGTTGAGCGTGACCCACACGCACACCGGCCCGGTGCTGAACCGCGAATCGTCGCTCGACGAATTGGTCGGGGCGACTTCCGATCTCGGTCGCCGCTACACGGAACGATTGCCCGAACTGATCGCGAAATCCGTGATCGACGCGGACAAGAAACTCGCCCCGGTCCACGCGGCGACGGCCATCGGCAAGGAGGAGGGGCTCAGTTTCAATCGCCGCTTCCACATGAAGGACGGCACGGTCAGTTGGAACCCGGCGAAGCGGCACCCGGACATCGTGCGGCCGGCGGGGCCGATCGACCCGGCCGTCAATGTCGTGTACTTCGAGCACCCGAAGGCCGGCCCGGTCGCGACGTATGTCAATTTCGCCATGCATCCGGACACGACGAGCGGCGACGGCGTGTCGGCCGATTTCCCGGGTGCCCTGTCGCGGGCCCTGGGCGGTTATCGCGGCAAGGACATGGTGACCGTCTTCGCCAACGGCTGCTGCGGCAACATCAATCATCGGGACGTTCAATGGGCCGATCAGCGCGGCGGGCCGGGCGAGGCCAACCGAATCGGCACGATCCTGGCCGCCGCCGTCCTGCGAACGACCCCCGACCTGAAACCGCTCAACGCCGACCGCCTAACGGTGCGGTCCGAGATCGTAAAGCTGCCGTTGACGAAGATCACGCCGGAAGACATTGCGATGGCCCGCGACGTGGTCAAGCGCGTGAAAGACCCGAAGACGACGTTCATGGAAAAGGTGAAGGCCTATTGCGTGCTGGACGTCGAAGCGCGGGCCGGCCAGCCGTGGGAAGTCGAAGTGCAGGTGATCGCCCTGGGCGATCAGGTCACCTGGGTGTCGTTGCCCGGCGAAATCTTCGTCGAGTTGGGCCTCGCGATCAAGAAGGCCTCGCCGTTCCCGAACACGCTGATCGCCGAACTGGCGAACGGCTCGATCGGCTACGTGCCTAACAAGGAAGCGTACCCGCAAGGAAACTACGAAGTGGTCAGCGCCCGGTGCGCCCAAGGCTCGGGCGAGTTGTTGGTCGAAGCGGCCACGCGGTTGTTGAAGGCGCGCTGAATGCCGCCGACCGAAACTCCAGGTCTGTCGGAATGGAGCCTCATCGTTCTTCGTTTTTTGTGGCCGTTCGGAATTCCGCGGTTCCACGGGTAGAAACAACTCATGCGCTCCACTTGGCCATATCCGCTCCTCGCCGTTCCGCTCGCCCTCGCCCTCGCCCTCGTCGCAGCCGACCGCACGCCGGCCCCGCTTTCGCCCGAGGAAGCGGTCAAGTCGATCAAGTTGCCCGACGGGTTCCGGGCCACTCTGTTCGCGGCCGAGCCCGACGTAGTGCAACCGATCGCGTTCGCCATCGACGATCGCGGTCGATTGTTCGTCGCCGAGGCCCTGAGCTACGGCACTTGGCAGGCTACCGGCCGCGATCGAATCGTGATCCTCGAAGACACGGACGGCGATGGTCGGGCCGATTCGCGCAAGGTCTTCTACGAGGGATTCAACTACATCACGGGGATTGAAGTCGGCTTCGGAGGCGTGTGGGTCATGTCCCCGCCGGGGCTTTACTTCATCCCAGATCGCAATCGCGACGACAAGCCCGACGGGCCGCCCGTCCTGCTCTTCGATGGCTTCGGCTACAAGGAGAGCCGCCACAATCTGGCGAACGGCTTCACCTGGGGCCCGGACGGTTGGCTCTATGGCGGGCACGGCCGAACGAGCCCGTCCGACGTTGGCCGGCCCGGCACGCCGGCCGACAAGCGAATTCATTGCGATGGCGGCGTCTTTCGCGTTCACCCAACGCGACTCGTTTACGAAAACTTCGCCGACGGCACGACCAACCCCTGGGGGGTCGACTTCGACGACTACGGCCAGTGCTTCGTTTCCAATTGTGTGAACCCGCATCTGTTCCACATGATCCAGGGCGGGCACTACGAGCCTTGGCGCAATCGCCCGTCGAGCCTGTACGCCTACGATCGCCTGCCGACGATCGCCGATCACTTGCACTATCCGGCCGGAAAACCGAACGCGATGCGCGGCGAAACCCCGGAAGTCCTCGATCTCGGCGGCGGCCATGCGCACTGTGGCACGTTGATCTATCTCGGTGGTGCTTTTCCCGCCGACTATCGCAACACCGTGTTCATGTGCAATGTCCACGGCCGACGCATCAACAACGATCGCCTGCGTCGAGTCGGTTCGGGCTACACGGCCAGCCACGGGTCGGACTTCGCGCTGTGGGCCGACCCGTGGTTCATGGGCGTGACACTGCGAAGCGGCCCGGACGGAAGCGTGTTCGTTTCGGATTGGTCCGACACGGGCGAGTGTCACACGCTCAAGCCCGACACAAAAACCGGCCGCATCTACAAGATTTCGCACGGTCCCCCCGATCGCACGCGTGAAGATCTCGCGACGCTTTCCGATGCCGAGTTGGTGAATCGACAACGGAGCGCGAACGACTGGCAGGTTCGCCACGCTCGGCGAATCCTCCAGGAACGCGCCACCGAGAAGGGTTGGGACGCCGCGCCGGTTCACGCCGCCCTTCGCGAACAACTCGCATCGAAGGAACTCGATGTGCCGCGTCGCCTGCGCGCCATGTGGGCCTTACATGTCACCGATGGGCTCCATTCGGCAACGTTGCTCAACGATCGAAGCGAGCATTTGCGCGCCTGGGCGATTCAATTGCTATGCGAGACCGGTGAACCATCGCCGGCGGTCCGCGCGAAGTTTATCCAACTCGCGAAGAGCGATCCGTCGCCCGTCGTGCGACTGTACCTCGCGTCGGCCATGCAACGGTTGCAACGCGACACCGCCTGGCTCATCGGCGAAGCGCTGGCCGGCCACGCTGAAGATGCCACCGACGCGAACCTGCCACTCCTGATCTGGTACGGCCTCGAACCGCTCGTCATCGCCGACCCGGACCGAGCGTTTCGCCTCGCAACGGCAGCGAAGATTCCGCTCGTTCGGCGCCACATCGCCCGGCGAATCGGGGACGATGCGGCATCCAAAGGCGACAAGGCGGACCTCGCCCCGTTGGTGCAGGCCCTGGCGCGAGCGGACGACACGGCACGGCTCGACCTGTTGAATGGAACTCGCGAAGGGTTGCGTGGCCGCAAGTCGATGCCGCTACCGACCGGGTGGGCCGAACTGGCGACACGACTTCGGGCGAGCGAGAACGCCAGCGTTCGCGAGCAATCGCGCTGGCTCGCGGTGTTGTTCGGCGACCCAGTCGCGCTCAAGGAACTCCGGGCCACGGCCGAATCGCGTTCGGCCCCAACTGCCGAACGCATTGCCGCCCTGGAATCGCTCGTCGAAAAGCGCCTGCCCGATCTCGGGCCGTTGCTCCATTCGCTACTCACGGACCGCGACCTGCGCCGAGCCGCCTTGCGTGGCCTGGCCGCGATCCCGCACGAATCGACTCCGGCCCTGATCCTTGCGCGCTACGCCGACTTCAACCCGGACGAACGAGCCGAAGCGATCGCGACCCTCGCGTCGCGCCCGGCCTTCGCGCTCGACATGCTCGACGCGGTCGAAAAGAAGACGGTCCCCCGGACGGACGTGTCGGCCTATACGGCCCGCCAACTGCACGCGCTGAACGATCCCAAAGTGACCGCCCGATTGAAACAGGTCTGGGGCGAAGTTCGCGACTCGGCCCCGGAGAAACGGACCGCCCTGGCCAAATACACCGCCCAGCTCACGCCGAACACGTTGAAGAACGCCGACCTTCGCAATGGCAAGGCCGTCTACGTAAAGACCTGCGCCGCCTGTCACAAGTTGTTCGGCGAAGGAGGAACGATTGGCCCGGACCTGACGGGCTCCAATCGAAGTAACATCGAATACTTACTCTCGAACATCATCGACCCAAGCGCCGAGGTCGCCCGCGACTATCGAATGTCGGTGATCTCGCTCGAGAATGGCCGGGTGATTACGGGCATCGTCGTCGAACGCACGCCGGCCCGAATCGTCGTTCAGACGGCGACGGAGAAGGTGACGCTCGCGTCCGAAGACGTGGACACCGTCAAAGACTCGGCCCTCTCGATCATGCCCGAAGGCCAACTCGACTCACTCACGAAGGAACAAGTCCGCGACCTGATCGCGTACCTGGGTTCGAAGAAGTAGCAGGCGAAGCCCGGCGTGACGAACACCTGCGCGACCAAACTATCGCCGGAACGTCAGTCCGAAAATAAACTTCTTTTGCAAAACGGGACAAACGTGGACATTTTGGGACAGCGATTTCCGAAAGCGTTTGCAAATGCCTCCTTTCGCTTGTTGTCGACGCAAGCAGCTGGACCGGAATGATCTCGAACCCAGTAATTCCTTCCAACACGACGAACTCTTGCCCACAAGGGGCATAATGTACGCACGTACATAACGCAAGAGCGCCCGAACGATTTTCTCAAAGTTGCGTGAACGCCCTCGGGTGTCGGTCAGCCAGATTCCGGGCGCCTATGAGAGAATTCCGCGAAGCGGCTGAGTGGGTCAGGAATTGTGTTGGGGAAGCGGGAAGTGCGTAATCGAATTGGAAGAACTTGCAGTGAAGCGAGCCGGCCGCGTTCGGCCGCCGGCTCGCTTTGAGCACGAATCAATACCACTGGATCGCCGATTCGCCGTGCCAGAAGTCCGGAGTGGCGATCGCGGCCGCGACGCGGCGGAGCGGCTCGGCCGCCGGGCTCGTCGGCGCGGGCCAGCGCCGCGAGTTGCGGAGCGACGCCGGCAGCATTGTCCGCACCCTCTCGTTCAGGTCCGCGATCGCTTTCCGCGCCTTTCCTTCGCTCACAGGTGCCGACACCGCCGGTCCGCTCCGCAAAGGCAAGGCCCCGCCACCCCCGTCCCCGGAGCCGTTCCAGTCGCCGCCGGTACCGAGGGAATCGACGACATGCTGGAGGTACCAGTCGACGACCTTGGTATGGCTCATGCCAGGTCCAGTCAGGTCCCTCCGCGTGTAGACTTCGGCTTGACTCGAAACTGGCACGCTACCCCACAAGTTCATGACCTGCTCTGCGATCGTAGGTGTGTCGATCGCGAGCGTGTGCTGGAAGAAATTCTCCGCGTAGTCGACGTTGCTCGGAATGCTGATCGACGGATCGCGAGCGAGCGCCTGGAACCCGATCACCGCGACGCGAGCGATGCGACCGATCAAATCCTGCGAATGGTCGAAGTATTCAGTCGGGTAGTTGAACGCGGGATGCGGGTCAAGGAGAGTGAGCTTTAGAGTTCCCCGCGTCACTTCGCTGTTCGATGCGAGCATATTTGCCGCGAGGGAAATGACGACTGCGCCGCGACTGTGACCGATCAGGTGCACATCGATGATGTCGTCCGGATTGGCCAGTTTCAGGCGGAAGAGCTCGTGATTCACCTGTGTGGCAAGATTGTCCGCGACCAAATAGGTGATGCCCGGAACGGGTCGATTGCTGAGTGCGGACCAGTCTACATCAAATGCCACATCGTAGCCTTCGTCCGTGCGAAGGCTCCGGGCCAGATTTCGGATCCAGTAGCTTGAAAACAAGCTGGCGAATCCCC
Organism: Gemmataceae bacterium; assembly: GCA_031363325.1. Lineage (GTDB taxonomy): Bacteria > Planctomycetota > Planctomycetia > Gemmatales > Gemmataceae > SIAJ01. The sequence goes on along the minus strand of JANLUE010000377.1, from coordinate 4,967 downwards.
CGATTGGTTGGAGCCCATTAGTGGTCACACCGATCACCCGCTTGCGGAATTGGCCCTGATTGTCGTCTTCGTTGGTCTCCATGATCGTGGCGTCGCGGTCGGCCACGACGAGGATGTAGGGGTGCGATGGGTCGATCTTCAATGGCGATTGAAGATCGAGCTTGACAGAGTTTGAACCCGTATGGTCCCCCGCGGTTCCAGGTGCCGTTGCGCTCTGAAGGGGGACTTCCATGTCGTCGTCACTGCGGATCGCATCCGTCGAACGATATACCTTCACTGCAAATGGGCTGAGGCTCGCCCCTTCGATCGTGTAGCTGAGCTTGACGCTCTTGGAGTCGTCGGTCGTCGCGGCCGTCACGTGAATGTTGGAGAGTTCCAGACCGGCCGTATTATTCGTCTCGCTCGACTCGCTGACCTGGTTCGCCGGGTCGAGCGCCAGAATCAAATGCGTTGCCCCCACCGGCGCGGCCCCGAGGTTCGCCGCCGACACGAACGTCGGCCCGTAGCTCCCCACGGCCGTCGCCGTGTTGAACGAGTACGCCAGCGTGTCGGCCGCATCGAACGTGTTGTCCGCCGACCAGTACAGCCCGGCGGCCGCCGGCGCGGACAGGTCTGAGCCCGAGATGTCGTACGAATAGTTGACGCCGGACTGCGTGGGGCTGAGGGTGAGGGATGTTGCGACGAGGTCGGAAGAATTGCCGATCAATGCGAAATTGTCAACATTTCCGTCAAGCGGTCCACCGCCAACGATATCCAAACTAAGTAGTAGACTGGTAATGTTCGGTAGCAGCGCTTCCCAAGTGCCGGACCGCATTTGCCACATGTCTTTCGTGACCGGTATGGAGAAATGGTGCCAGTTTTGGCTAACAACTCCTGGCGACCTATCGGGTGAATATGCAACGCCACCAGGCCCCTCGAGCAGCATCTCCGGCATGTGTCCAGAGGATGCTTGGACCCGCAGATCCATTTCGAAGCGTCCCTCTGGGCCAAGATGTGAGTAGTCGCCGAGGTATGCGGCGGGAGCAAACATTCCAGGATTGAAGGAGCCGGGTCCGACTCCATCAGTGAATCCGACATACCCACCTGGGTTGCCTCCCGATGTCCGCAAGCTATATTCGCCTCTCGGGTCAGCTCCGAGTGTCCAACCTTGGTTCGTACCGTCGTCCCAAGTGCTGATGGCGATAGTAGACGGAACAGTTTTGTCTTCTAGCACTTGCACCACTAGTTTCCGTGACATCGCTCGTCGAACTGTTGGCTTCGTCGATCGTAGGTGGTGGAACATGGTCGTGTCCTTCCGGTTGAATCGAGATCGTCGGCTCGGTTGTGCCTTGTTCTGATTCCGAGTACGCCAATCTCAACGCCTCACGGCCGGCCATTTCGGAAGTTTTTTTCGATTTCTTCAGTTTTTCGTTCGAGCTCACGCACGTTCACCAACGTGAACAAGCCCGATGATGATCCGAACGCCAGGAATTGCCCGTCCGGACTGAAGGGGCTACCTTCGCCTCTTGGAACGGAATGATCAGGATTGGAGATTTGCATCCACGACCTCTCAATTGGCCAACGCGTGAGTTCCAATTGAAACATCCAGTCAGAACGACGTCGCGGGCGGGCCACGTACGTTAGGTTCGAAGCAATTGCAAACGGAAGAACGACCTCGTCGGTCGCTGCACCATTCGGTAGTTCCATTGTCGAGATCTTGTCGTTCAGAGGTGTGAACCAGAGCCGTTTCCCATCTGGACTGAGAATCGCGGTTGGCGCGCTCCCCGAGCAATCAACGCCTGTGCGCTTGGTTTCGCCCGTTCTCATATCGATCACCAGGACAAGTCGGGTACCCAGTGGACCGTGATGTCGTGGCCCGCACCAGGCGTAATAGCGTCCGTCCGAAGTGAGAAACTGATGCGTGAATCCTGAAATATCGGTCGCCTCTGACTTTCGCAAAACGCGCTCCGAAACGGGCTCTTTCTTTCCCATTCGAAACACATGCGCGATAGTTCGATACTTCGTGCCCGCATCGGTGACGATTTCGGCTTCCTCACGCACGGCGAGAAACTCACCGGACGCGACCGATGCGGCTCGATCGAACCCGCCCGGCAGTTCCCATCGACTATTTGCGAGTTCTTTGCCGGATTCGACATCGAACACGGCCGCATATGTCTTTCCCAGGCCGCCCCGGGCGTAAAAGAGTTGCTTGCCGTCTTCGCTCAGGGCGACATCGGCCATCGAGGCAATCAACGTGTCGTTTGGTTCGACTTGAAACTGAGCGACGAACGGATCGGATTTCGTGGCGTCCAGGACTCGGATCATGAAGCCAGAATCGAGTGTGACGACACGGCGAGAGTCTTTCGACCAGGCGATGTGGGCAATGTCGGCCGATAGACCAGCGACCCGCCGAATGGATGAAGGCGGAACGAATTCGACAAACGCTACTTGTACCGTACTGCTGCCGCTGAACCACTTTCCGTCCTTCGAGAACGACGATCCCCCATAACTATGGTGGGCGAGCTTTTCTCCAGTCTGTGCGAGGTAGACCGTTCCACCCTGGCCACGCGCTGCGGCGTGGAGGAATTGACCGTCTGGACTAAATTGCAGTCGAACACCCAAGGCGAAATTAAACGCTGATACGGTATACACGACATTGGTGGCGTTTTGCTCGAAGACGCGAATCCCCCCATCCGTCAGCGCCGCCGCGATCGTCCGATTATTCGGGGACCATGCCAGGGCGACGACTTTACGCCCCAAAGTGACTGTTGGGGAAATCGTTCCGTCGGAAGCGATCTGGGTTACGGCCCCCGTGTCGTCCGCGACGGCAAGCCAGGTGTTGTCCGGGCTGAAACGGGCGGCGACGAGGGACACTGGTTTCCTGGCGAACGGCCAGGCTTGGTCTGGAGTGATTTTTTCATCTTCGATCTTCCAAGAAGGGATCGTTCCATCCGCGCGCACGGCGAACAGTCGTTTGGAATCAGGATGGAACCCGACGGCTAAAACGACGCTTCCAGGCCCGTCAGCGCCGACCAGTTTGTGCTTCTCGACCGTGCATTCCCGATCCCAAAGTGCCAATCCACCACCAATCTGCGGCGCAAAGGCCAGATACTTTCCATCCGGACTGTAGTCAATGCGTGGCGATAGTTCGCCGGGGACGACAAAATCTTCCATCGTCAATTTCGTCATCCATTCCGGCTTGGCCCCGCGCTTCCAGAAATACGGCCGCGACTTCGTTGCGATGGCCATGCCCGTTGCGTCCGGAAGAATGACCGTTAGGTGTGCGAGGAACGCGGAATCTTCGAGTTTCACCAAATCCGGTGAAAGATCATCAGGTGCAATGCGAATGGTCGGAAACGCCAGCGATGCTGCGAAGACCGAGCGAATCTCGGCATCCATGGAGTCGCGGTCGACGTCTGGCGGAAGCGCGTTGCGCCGTTTGATGGCTTCCGCGATTGGTTTCTGAACTTGCTGCCGACGATCTTGATGTGGCTGACGCAGAATTTCCCAGGCCTGTTGGATGGGAACACGCGCGTGCGATTCTTTCTCGCTCGCTTCGAGTTGGCGTTCGTGTTCGGAGAGACGGTTCTGGAGTTTTCGTTTTTCAGTTTGCTCGCGGGCGTAGGCGCCGCCGAAGATGATGCACGTCAGGACCAGGCTGGCGGCGATGACCCATTGAACCCAGGTGTAACGCGGCGACCCAAGAACAGTCCCCCCGCTGCCCCGGGCGATTGGAGGCGCGGGCGACTTGCGCCGCCGCCGGGCCGCAATGTCAAACTGTGGGCCGCACAACGGACAGGCGGCCAAGTGCTCCTTGTGGCGAGCCCGAAACACGTTCGCATCCGCTTCGGACAGTTCCGGATAGCCGAGCAGGGCTTCGAGCGGCGGGGCGGCTTCGATGTTCAGGCACGGAGGGCTATCGTGCTCGTTCGAATTGAGTATTTCATCGGACATTGGTCAAGCCCTCCAACCGCCGCAGCCTTGCCGCAAAGCGGTCCTTAAATTTCGCGCAGACCGGGCGGAATTCGGACGGCGGCACTCCCAGGCGAGCGGCACCGGCCCCGATCGAGCCGTGCACGTTCAAGGAGTACAGGAGGCTCACCGATTCATCCAGCGTCGGGTTGTGCTCGTCAGTACAGTTCAGCAGACTTTCGACATCCTCGATCGGAATCGAACCGCCACTCGCCCCACACAGTACCCAGGCCCGGACGTATTCGCGGTCCAATGCTTCGAGGCCGCGGAACAGATCGAGCAAGATCCGAGCGTATTTCACGTAGTCCACTTCTTCGGCCTGGGGCGCGATTGGATCCACACCCATCTCGACGAGCCGGTGCCGCAATCGTTTTCGACGCTCGTCGAGCAACACGTTGTCGGCGATCATGTCAGCCCATTTGCGGAAGTTTCTCACCGTGTCGGCTTCAGATTTCATCTGGGAGCCTCCACTTGCCGCGGCCGCGCAGGATGCGGAAGAACGTTTCCTGGGCGAATTCTTCCGCTTCGACTTCGTTCACTCCTTTGGTTCGGAACCGTCGGACGATTCGGCCGAAATGCCGGACGAACAACTCGTGGGCCGCCCGGTTGTCGTTGCGCAGCCGGACGCGATCCATGAGATCTTCGTCGGACGGCGTCGCGCAATCCATGGGTGAGCCCACCACGCAATCGGCCGACGGCTTGACCGCCAGCACCTTACTCAACGCGTGTCGGAGTCGATTTTGGGAGTTTCGGCACGAAACGCGTAAATAGTTCGGAAGAAGTGTTTGCAACGAGTGGGCGAAGCTCAGGTTGATAATGCCATTGACATCCCGATCAATTCCACAGGCTTCGCGCGTGGGCTTTTACACGCCGGAGACGTGGCAGCCGATAATCGGATGGTAGTTCGACGCGTGAGCGAGGGCGACCGTCGCGTCCCAATACGGTTGGCGTACCTCGAATGGTAGCCCGACGCGTGAGCGAGGGTCGGCCAAACTCCGCGAGGGCGAGCGTCTTCC
>JANLUE010000287.1:0-4400 GCA_031363325.1 Gemmataceae bacterium | reverse complement strand
GCCGATCCCGACGTCGGCGCCGGGACCATCCAGGTGAGCGTCACCGCGACCAATGGCGCCGCATCGCTCTCAAGTCTTGGCGGCCTGACGTTCTCCGAAGGCGACGGAGTCGCCGACGCGGCCATGACGTTCTCCGGAACGCTTGCGAACGTCAACTTGGCCATCAGCAATCTGAGCGTCGCGCCGGCCGCCGGGTTTCGAGGGGCCAGCGTCGTTGGCATCGGAGTGGATGACAACGGCAACACGGGCGTCGGCGGGAGCCTGATCGGGTACACTTCTACTCGAATCATCGTCGACGGGCCGGTCGTCGCAGTGAACGATTCCCTTTCCGCCACGGAAGACACGGCACTTCGGGTCGATTTCCTCTCGAATGATGACTGGATCGGGAATGCGCCGGCCATCAGCTTCCCGGTCGGGCCGTCCCACGGGACGGTTGCGTTCGACTCGCAACTCGGCGCGTGGAAATACACGCCTGCGCTGGAGTATTCCGGCTCCGACTCGTTCACCTATCGGCTCGACGACGGGCTCGGCCACGTTTCGAATGCCGTCGTGTCGCTCACCGTGGCGGCGGTCAACGACGCGCTCGTCGATTCGTCCGACGAGGCGATGACGACTGCCGAAGGCGAACTCGTCAACGTCCGGTTCCGGACGCCCAATGCAACCGCCGCTCTTGCCTGGACGGCCGTCGGCCTTCCCACCGGACTGTCGATCAACGCGAGTACCGGCGTCATCAGCGGCCGACCGCAGTACGACCAGGCCGGCGACCGTTCCGTCGCACTGACGGTCAGCGGAGGGGGCGACCTCTGGTCGGAGACCTTCAACTGGAACGTGCGCGATACGAATCGCTGGATGGAGATCGATAACCAAGTCCATCGCCAGGGCGAGAGCGTCGTCGTGGCGTTCCAGGCCCAGGACGCGATCAGCAATTCCCTGACCTACTCTTTTGCGAACCTTCCGCCGGGCGTGACTTATGATCCGTTCACCGGCTTCGTCGGCCAGATTCAACCGACCGCAGGCCCGACGTACAGCGTGACGGCCAGTGTTAGCGGCGGCGGGGCCACGGACATTCGGTCGTTCCAGTGGTCGGTCGTCCCGACCACGCAGACCGTCACGGCCTTCGCGACCAACGGCTCGAATTACGCCTACGACGACATCGGCTTCGTCGGTAAGCACCTACCCATCAGCGTCAAGCTCTTTTACGGCGCGGGGGCCTTCGGAAGCCAGATCAAGCTTCAGGTCACGGCCGGAGCAGCGACCTTGACCACGGACCCGAACGCCACGGTCGGGACCAACTCGGTGATCGTCAATGCGAGCGGCTGGCCGGTCGGCACCACGGGCGCGGACCTGATCCCGTCCGCCCCGAGCGCGGCGAACGACGACATCGTGGTCACCGCCTACCGAATGTTCAACGGCAATTGGGTCTGGATGGGCGAGGATCGCATGAACGCGGTCACGCTTCAGATGGGATCGGTCTTCAACCCGGCGAACACCACGACTCCTGACCTCACCAAGGCCGGGCTCTTCTACGCGGACACCACGCCCAAAGCGATGATCGATCAGACGAAGTACCGGATCCCGCCGCGCGTCTGGACGACCGGGTGGGTCAAGAAGACGGGTGAGTTGGGTGACAAGGAGTTGTGGCTGGTCGCGCCGAAGGCGAACCAGGTGTTCAACTTCGGTACGAGTGAGCCGAACGGCCGGCTGGAACTTGGCCTGAGCCTGCCACAGATCCCGGTCGGGCAAGAGCAGATCAAGCTCGACGCCTCGCGGTTCAACGCGAATGGCGTCGCGCTGATCAAGGTGCGGGGATGGACCGACAAGCAAAAGGTCTACCAGACGGCACCGGGCAGCAGCGGGCGGCTATTCCTGGCGATGTTCAACAAGTCGAAGACAACCGACCTCGCATGGGCCGGCGCTTCCGCCGGATTTTTCAGCGTTTCGGCGATCCCGACCCGTACCACGGCTGCCCTCAAGTCGAAGTTCAATCTTGTCGGTCCCCTCTTCGCTAACCCGGAGACACGGGTATTCGATTCGTATTGGGGCGCAATGTATGCCTTTTCATTCGTTAGCGACTCGGGTCGAACGAGTGAGCTCGATCAAGCCTATGCAAGCGAGTTCCTAACGCAATATGGTGCCGCCGGCATTCTGAAGACTGGTATTGATACTTCAAACGGCGTCTTCGACACTCCGGCGTCGGAAATCATGTATGACTATCACGTATTGCCATTCACTGCGACAAACCAAGCGGGACTCTCGGAGGATGAAATCAAGAAGGCTGCGCGCGACCATTGGTCAAGGCGGTTGACCCTTGAAGCGCCCTTCCACGTGGCGAAGCAGGATCAATACTGGCAATTCGTCGATCTTCGGTCGGGAATGACTGCCGCAAAGCCCGCGAGCGTCAGGAATTCTGGATATCTGTACGAGCTCGAGATCGATCAGATTAACGCAAAGAAGGTCGAAGCAAGGTATACGATCAAACTGTCGGCACAGGCCTTGCCGGCGGCATCGGTACTCGGAGGCGACGTACACGCGTCTGCAGCGAACGTGATTATCTACCTTCACAAGAATTAGCAGCGCCCAGCCGGACAATTCCGTTCCAACGGTGACTGCGAGAGGCCAATGCGGTTTCAAATCCGTGCGATGGCGATTGCCGTTTGCTCGCTCCTGTACGCTACAGGCGCAACCGATGCCGACGAACGACCGAGCAAATTCGGACTTGACGTACGTACCCTGGTGGCGATCGAGGGCGGCCCGGTCGTTGTGGTCTCGAACCTCAAGTACTCCGGCACGGGCCCCTTGAGCGTCGTGTTCGAGCGAACCGCAGGGAAGGTCGTTGATGCGCCCGAAGATTGGGAGATGGTAAGGCCAATCGCAATTGCGGGCACCAAGAAGAAGTTTCAGTCGCATCGATTCGAGGGATCGGGGTCAATCCGGCGGTTCAGCGTCTTCGACGGTTCGAATCCCAAGGTCCGGAGCGGCAAATATCAAGTGGTGATTGATTGGAAGATTGCCGAAGAAAGGCTCGGGGACGATTTGCCTCCGCCCGTCATCGCCGACTTGAATGCCGCTCACTCGATCCAGGTCTCGCGTCGAGACGCCAAGAGCGTCAGTACGATCGTTCGAGTTCTTGAGTCGCTCCTCGGTCCGGAACCGGATGCCGAGTTGGCCGTCGCCGCACAAGCCGCGACGGATTTCCCCGAGTTGGTTCCCCTAGCGATCCGGCTTTCGAGATCGGGATTTGGGGAGCCCATGAGCCACTGGTATTTCAGCCGATTGCCGGAAAGGAACATTCGGCAACAATTGTTCGCAATCCTCGATGATTCGAAGAATCCGGACCCGATGGCTTGGGCTTGGAGTTGGCGGGAACACCTGCGGAAGTGCCCGGTATCGGAGGAAGACTCTCGGCGAATGCGCGAGTCCGACAATCAAGTCACTCGATTCGCGTGCTTCATTGCGTTCCCGGAATCGTTCAGGGACGATCCTGGTAAGTCGTTGTTGGCACAAGCCGCCAAGCTGCGACCTCCCATCAATGACCGCGAATTCAAATTGCTGATCGAACGATTGGGAATGGCCGCCGAACCCGAAGTTCCAGCCCTGAGTGCCAAGATTGTATCCGTCGGAGCCAGGGCACTGGATGCATTGCATGCTGCGAAGCGCGACGCGCCGGTTCCGAGCCGGATCGAGAAGGTGATTTCCGCGATCAAGGAGTCGCCAACCGACGACGCGACGGCCCGCGTCATTTCGTTCTGCAAGAGTTATTACCGCCACCTTCCGAACGCCAAACAATTGCTGGAGGCCCTCGCCGCCAACGCAAGCGACTCGCCGGTCGCCAAGGCGTCTGCGGAGGCACTGGCGGCGATTCGGGCCGATGAGTTGCAGCGCAAATAGACCCCGGCGCTTGCACAATGGTCGTAGGTCTCGAGGATCGACACGTGGGTGCGAAGCGCCGAATCGCCGGCTCGAGAGGCCAGCTCGCATTGGCCTGGTGCGCTCTGATGGCCGCGCCCGGCGCGTCCGCTGGCCAAGCGTCGGATGTCGGCAAGCTCAAGGACTTCACACTCGAGGTCCGCGTCCCCGTGGCGCTGGAGAACGGACCGGTCCTCGTCGAGTCCACCGTCAAGTATGCTGGCAAGGAGGCGCTCGATGTCGTCTACGACCGGGCCTCGGGCTCGCTGGTCGGAGCACCCGACCACTGGCCGTTGCTGCAAGATCGTCGCGCCCGAGTGGTCAGGAATCCGCTCCGCCGCCATATGTTCGACGGCACCGGCACGCTCCGACGGATCGTCGCCTACGGGATGGACCGCGGCAAGATCGCGCCGGGCGAGTTCGAGGTCGCCTTGGGCTGGACGTTCGCCAAGGCCCCGCGGGCCGAGGACCGCGACCCGCCGCCCACGCTCGCC
>JANLUE010000216.1:0-5215 GCA_031363325.1 Gemmataceae bacterium | reverse complement strand
GCGGGATCGGCGACCGCGATCTGATTTGCTGGCACGATACGACCCACCCGCTGTACGTTTGGCTCGGCGTGCGACCGGGGCTACGTTTTCAACACTTGCTGACTTCGATGCGATTCAAAAGTAAAGTGCCCGTCATTCAGGCCGAGACGTTCGCCAGCCCGGCCAAATACGTGGTAAGCGACCTCGTCGCGCTGGGAAACCTGTTGAATTGGGAACCGTACCCCGCCGGCCCGGCGAACGGACTGCCCGCTTCGTTTCCCAAATCGATCCGCGACGCCTATCCGTGGACTCAGCCGGTGATCTACCGTTCGGGCCGGTACATCGTGCATCGGATCGACGTGCCGCGTGGGCGCATCGATGTCTTTCCGCCGGGCGTCGAATAGTTCAGCGCTTGCTTTCGCAGGCGAGCTTGGCCGCCCAGGCCCAATCGAACTCGGCGTCGGCTCCGGGCAAAGGCGCATCGTTCTCGAGGGCCGCGTCCGCCAGACGGCGGATCAGCTTCGAGCGCTCGAGCCGAAGCGAGATCGCCTCGTCGCCGCCCGACCAGAGTCGAGCTTCGACGCGGGCGATCAACTGGCTCGTTTCGCCATCGTCGATGCCGACGGCATACATGCGTTCACCCAGAGCGACCCGGGCGGTGTCGAACGCGAGACGCAGGGCCTCGCGGTCCGGGCGAGGCTTCAGGAATCGGCCCACGATCGGCCCGGCCCAGCGGCCGAGAAACGTCGTGTGCGCGGTGCGGGGCGAGGGCGAGGGCGAGAGAGTTGCAGTGCTGGACATGGTATCCTCGGAAAGGGAGCCGTTCGACTCCTTGCGCCGGCCCGCGTAGAATCATGCAAATCGAGTGGCCGGGGCGGCCGCACATTCGGCAAACGATGTGCCGTGACACCTAAGCCGATCCGGCCGAGACAATTTCGACTTGAGGTGACCGGTCCTTCTGGGTAGTTTCTTCGCTCTCGCCCGGAGCTGCGAATGCCAGTCTGGTTGAAATGGACGTTCGGGGCCTTGATGGGGACGGCCATCGTTGGCGTGCCAGCGCTCGTCTACCGGGTGAGCTACGCCACGGAGAAGCGGTTCCGCGAGGTGACGCCCGGGCGGTTCTATCGCTGCGGCCAGATGTCGGCCGACGCCTTCCGAGCCAAGATTCGAGAGCACGGGATCAAGCTGGTCGTCAATCTGCAAGACGAAAACCCTGATCCCTTGCTATCGGCCGGCTACTGGGACACGCCGCACATTCCCGAGAGCCAGGCGTGTCAAGACGAGGGGGCCAAGTTCACGTTCCTGACCTGGTATGGCACCCGTGGGCTGCTCGCACGCAACGTCGCGAGTACGACGAATCGACCACGAGTCATCGACGACTTCCTCGCCCTGTGCGACGATCCATCGAACTACCCGATGTTGATTCACTGCATGGCCGGCCTCCATCGCACCGGAGCCCTGACGGCCGTCTACCGCATGGAGTACGAAGGCTACTCCCGCGAGGACGCCCTCCGCGAACTCCGGGCCAATGGCTACGGCGATTCCAAAGCGACCATCGCGAACGACTATATCCTTGAGTACATTCATCTGTACGAACCGCGTTCCAGAAGTCAGAGAACAGAAGTCAGAGAACAGAAGTCACAGATCAGACATCCCTGATTCTGACTTCTATTCTCTGACTTCTGCCCTCTGTCCTCTGACCTCTGTCCTCGGGGCTTGAAGTGACAATCCTCGACCGGATGTTGTTTGGCGCGTTCATCCGGGCCTACCTGATCTGCCTGATCAGCACGCTGAGCCTGTACGTCATCGTCGATTTGTTCACGAACATCGACGACTTCTTTCAGGCCGGCCGACCGGTGCTTGATGTGCTCTCACACATCGGCACCTACTACGGGTATCGTTCGATCCAGTACTACGACCGGCTGAGCGAAGCGCTGTCGCTGCTCGCCGCGATGTTCACGGTCGCGTTGACGCAGCGGAGCAACGAACTGATTCCGATGCTCTCGGCCGGAGTGTCCGTGCATCGCTACTTGCGGCCGATCTTCGCCGCCTCGATCCTGATGCTCTTGCTCGGGACTTTGAATCAGGAATTCGTGATTCCGCGAATCGCACCGGCCCTCGTCACCGATCGCGAAGACCCCGAGGGGATTCGCGATGTCTATGTGCAAGGCTGTTACGACCCGAACAAAGTTCACATCGATGGCCTGCGGGCGTATCGCAAGGAACGGATCGTCAAGAACTTCTTCGTCACGCTCCCGGTGACGGCCACGTCGGAGATGCGGCACCTGTCCGCCGAGCAAGCGGAGTACGTTCCGCCGCGCGAAGGACAGGAATACTCTGGCGGTTGGCTCCTGTCCGGCACGACGCCGCCCGACTTGGCGGGACGCAAACACGACGACCGGGTGATTCGAATGATCGACCCGGGACGGTATTTTCTGTGGGTCAAGGAAGCGACGTTCGACCGCGTGACGCAGGGCCAGAAGAGCCAGGCGTTCTCGTCGACGCACACGATTTACGATTTGATGCAGCGCACCGATGCCGGCCGAATGAACGCCCTGGCCGTCACGTTTCACATGCGCATCACCCGGCCGGTCGTGGGCTTCTTGCTCGTGTTGATGGGCCTCTCGATCATCCTCCGCGATCAGACGCGGCACGTGTTCATCTCGGCCGGCCTGTGTCTGGCGATGTGCGCGATCTTCTTCGCGGTGGTGTTCGCGGGCCGATTCCTGGGCAACGCGGACTACGTCTCTCCCGCCCTGGCCGCGTGGCTCCCGGTGCTCATCTTCGGGCCCCTGGCGCTCGCTCTGTACGATGCGATTCACACGTGACGCGATGTGATGGGGCGCATGAATGAATCGCATGTCGTTCGTCGGCCTCGTGATGCCGGGTACGCCGACAGAGAAAACAGAGGCGCAATCCGCCCTTGGAACGCGGGCCGAATTCGGGTATGGGGCCGTCCGGTGCCGATCCGGAATTCGCTGTGCGCGCCCGATTCACCCTCTGCTTCATACTGGCCGCGGCCACGGGCGCGTCGGCCCAGGACGATCGCCCGGCCACCAATTCGTTCCTCGAGTCCGGTCTTTTCGGAGACGTCGGCGGAGCCATCCTTTGGCCGTCCACGCAGGGCCTGCGCAGCTCCATTCCGGGCTTCCAGCCGATCGTGCCCAGTCGCTTCCCGGGCCTGAACGCATCGGGACTCAACGGCTTCTCTGGTCCGTTCGATTCGGGCGACAACTTCCTTGGCAACTTCAACCTGATGGTCGGCTACCGTTTCCCAGAACAGGTCGGCGAATTGTTCGTCCGGTACCGGCCGACGGGCGGCGAACGACTCCGCATCTTCGCGAACGGCGATCCGATCGGGGCCGCGTTCCTTCAGCAACGCTTTCGGGACGATTCCAACTCGGACGAAAACTCCCAGGCCCGCCTGACCGAGATCGAGCGCGGTCATCCGGACCCATTCGGTGCCGTCGCGATTCGGACGGTGTTGGCCGCACACGCGCTCGACCTGGCCTATGGCCAATCGCTATCGCTTTCGCAACTGGAACTCCGGGGCGCGGTCGGCGGTCGCTTCGGATCGGTCCGGTTCGACGATCGCAGCGAAGGCATCGGCCTCGTATCCGAATCGCGAACGTCGTTCGCCGGTGCGGGGCCGATGGCGTCACTCGGCGTGGAGTGGCTGCCGTGGAAAACGACCGGGCTGCTGGACTATCAGTCCGGCTTCTACGCGCGGGCGGACGGCGGCCTGCTCTTCGGCCGGACTCGGCAACGCGAATCCGAGTTCTTCGCCCGCCCCGGTCGATACAGCGTGCGCGAGGCGGAAGTGATTCGGAACAACGCGGTGCCGGTCTATTCGATTGAAGCAGGCCTGACTGTGCGCGGCGCGCCGACGCGGCGCGGGTCCGTTCAAATTGGCTATCAGTTCGAGCAATGGCTCGACGTGGGCCGCGTCGGTCGCTCGCGCTTCGATCTGACCTTGCAAGGGTTGTTCTTTCGGCTCGCGTACAACTACTGAACGACCGCGGTCGCGCCCTGCAATTGGCTTGTTCGTAAGCACGGGCCCGAACCGCCTCGCTTCAGTTCGCCGTCTCATAAGAACAAGGGGAGCCGATCACGCGAGGCCGACCATGAGCGAACCGACCATACCGGACCGTAGGCAACTCCTGACCACTCTGGCCGCGGTCGGCGTGGGGAGTGCCACGTTTCAGCGGGCCGTCGTCGCTCAGGTAAAGGACGGGGCGATCACGGCCGAGATGATTCAGCAGGCCGAATGGATTGCGGGGCTCACACTGTCGGAGGCCGAGCGGAAGACGATCGTCGGCAAGATGAACGGCGCGAATCGCGGCTACGGGCGACTTCGCCAGGTGCCAGTCACGAACGACGTGCCGCCGGCCTTCGCGTTCGTTCCCGGAGGAACTCCAGCGTCGCACTCGCCACGTGGGTCGGTTGAACCAATCTCATCGGCCGTCCCGAAGAAGCCTGAAGTGGGCGACGATCTCGCCTTTCTCCCGGTAACCGCCTTGTCGCAACTCGTCCGCACGCGGGCCGTCTCGTCGGTCGAACTCACCAAGCTCTACCTCGAACGATTGAAGAAGTACGACGCCGGCTTGAAGTGCGTTGTCGCGTTGACTCCCGAACTCGCGCTCAAGCAAGCGGAATCCGCCGACCGCGAGATCGCGGCCGGTCGCTACCGGGGTCCGTTGCACGGCATCCCCTGGGGCGCCAAGGATTTGATCGCCTACCCCGGCTACAAGACCACCTGGGGCGCGGCCCCGTACAAGGACCAGACGATCGACGGCAAGGCGACCGTCGCCCGTAAGCTCGATGAGGCCGGTGCGGTCCTGGTCGCGAAACTCACCCTCGGCGCGCTCGCGATGGGCGACCAGTGGTTCGGCGGCATGACCCGCAATCCCTGGGACGTTCGCGAAGGTTCCAGCGGCTCGTCCGCCGGGTCGGCATCGGCTTCCGTCGCGGGACTCGTCGGGTTCGCGATCGGCAGTGAAACCCTCGGGAGCATCATCTCACCATGTAGCGTCTGCGGCGCTAGCGGGCTGCGTCCGACGTTCGGCCGAGTCTCGCGAGCCGGCTGCATGACGCTCGCCTGGACCATGGCCCAGGGCTCGGTGTGGGGCTACAGCGACGTCACCAGCGCACCGCCGGCCACTCCGGTGGCCGTTGGTGACCATGCGGGCCTCATGTACTCGAACGCGGACACCTCGTACCTGGTCTGGGAACAGGC
>JANLUE010000207.1:0-5575 GCA_031363325.1 Gemmataceae bacterium | reverse complement strand
CCCTGGTCCGCAACCGCCCTCCCCTCTCGGTCGCGACCACGTACCGCTTCGGAATCCACCCATGCGCTCTTCCACGCTCTCCCAGTGGCTCGATGGCCTGCGCGCCCGCGCGACGCCCAAGAATCGTCGGACCGTTCTCGGCGTCAACCCGCTTGAAGCTCGCACCGTGCCGGCCGCCCTCGCGGGCTCGGTCTTCATCGACGCAAACGATAACGGCGTTCGCGACTGCGGCGAAGCGGGCATCCCTGGTGTCAAAGTTCAACTCGCCGGCAAGACCGATTGCGGGGTGATCGTCTGCAAGGAAACCGTCACCGATTGCCAGGGGAACTACAAGTTCGAGGGCATGGCGGCCGGTTGGTACGCCGTGACCGAATGGCAGCCGGCCAAGTACCGGGATGGCAAAGACTCCGCGGGGTCAGCCGGCGGTCGCGCCATCCTCCCCGACACGATCGCCTGCGTTCGCCTGGAAAACTGCACGTCCGCGACGGGTTACGTGTTCGGCGAACGCCCCGGCTGTTCCAACGGGAGTTCCGGGAAGGGCTCGCACGGCAAGGGCAGCTCGGGCAAGGGCTCGCACGGCAAGGGCAGCTCGGGCAAGGGCTCGCACGGCAAGGGAAGCTCGGGCAAGGGCTCGCACGGCAAGGGCAGCTCGGGCAAGGGCTCGCACGGCAAGGGCAGCTCGGGCAAGGGCAGCCACGGCAAGGGCAGCTCGGGCAAGGGCAGCCATGGTCGCTGCGACATGCCGCGGACGAAGGGCAACAATGGAGTCGGGAACGGGATCGACGCGCAGCCGCCGGGCAACCCGCGCGTTAACGACGGGCCGGGCACGTCGCCGGGGAATCCGGGCAATAAGCGCTAATTGCGACCTCGCCGACCGGGGTGCCCGCCCGGTCGGTCATGGCATGTCTAATTCTTCGATCGTGTAACGAACCCGAACCTGTTTGGTGGTCAGGGCGATCGGAACTCGGCGTGAGAGCGTCGGGTCGAAATAATCGCCCAGCAACGGTGGTCGAGGGTCGGTCAAATAGAATGCCGGGTTTCGTTGCACCGCGCGGGGGGCATGCACTTCGAGTTCGTCCGGGTGGGCGATCGTCTGCACCACGCAAGGCACCTTACGGAGGCCGGCTTCCCAGAGGGCGCACGCTCGATGGTGGCCGTTGTTCAAAATCATTCGTCCATCGACATCGAGCACGTTCAGATAATTGGAGCCGTACCCCACGACCAACGCGATGATCCCCGCGACCGGCCCGGTGGCCTGATACCCGGTCACCTGCTCCGGCCGAAGTAGAGTCGCGTCGAGAAAGCGAAGATCGCTCGACTTGGAGACGAACGCGAACTCCTCGTCGCCGATTCGACTCGCCCGATGTTCAATCGCCGCGCGGTCGTACGGCAGGCAGAAACGAAACAACGCGTCGGGTGCGGGCTTGGGGCCAAGATCGCTCCGCAAACGCCGCACGTGGTCGAGACAAACGAGCTTTTGCGAGACGACCACGCGATCCAGATCGACAACGGAGATTTGACAATCGCCTTCGGCGAAGGCCGCTCGAAACACGGGGTCGGCCTCGACGTTCGGCACGAGCCGACGCCAGTTCGATGGCAAATTGTCGGGCCGTTGCCGGTCCGCCCGATCGGGCTCCGTCGCGCGAAGCACGTCCATTCTCGCGGCGGCCGATTTCCATTCGACGGTCAATTGCTCGCGATCTCGGCCCGACCCGTCCGACGCGTAGCCGGCCATGAACGTCAGGTACTCGTCGAGCGACGAGCGCGACAACAGGCAGGCGTGTTCTTCGCCGCCCGCCGTGGAAGAGGATGCCGTCATGACTTGGACTCCGGGACGGCGGCGACTCGCGCCCGGGCCGACTTCAGGACGCGCTCGATGGTCCGTCGCGACCGCCCGGTCGCGCGGGCGATCTCGTCGACTTCATGTCCGTCGAGTCGCAGGCGCACAACGCGTCGATCGCCCGTTGGCAACGCTTCCAGCTCGTCGAGAATGGCCGCCGCCGCGAACGAATCGGTCGACCTCGGGTCCGCGACTTCGGGTCGGTCGTCGCCCGAGGGCTGCGTTCGTCGGACCGATCGCTTGGCCGCCGAATGATGTTCGACGAACGATCGCGCCTTGTTCAGAGTGAGCACGAGCAAGAAGCCCCAAAGCTCGTCCGCGGGCTCGATCGATTCCGACTTCAGGCGCAGAAACAGGTCGTGAAACACCGCCTGGGCCACGTCGTCCGGGTCGTATCGGGCGACGAAAGACCGGGCTTGCCGCGACCGCGCGACCGCCAGGACACGGGCGACATAACGGCGGTACAACGCGGCGGCCGCCCATTCATCGCCGGCCCGATACCGACCTGCCAGGTCGGCGTCCGGCGGATCGTGTGGCTTCACGGGAGAACTCCGGGCTCGAGTTCGAGGGGCGGGTCTAGACCTACTGGAGTCTAGAACGCGAAATCGGGCCCGGACGACACGCCAGCATCTTCGCCTGAGCGGCGAACGTAGTTCGGAGCGGGAGACGCCGATCGCGGTGAAAAACGGCTTGCGATCGGCCGCATCGCCGGGATAATACAACTGTGGAAGACGGGGAAGTGAATGCTTGCCCATAGCCCGACCGGCCCGTGTGGCGGCGTGCTCCGCGAACGATTGTCCCGACGACCGCGTCGCCCCAACGCGCGGAACACATTGCAACCGTCTTTTGCGTTCGTCGAAGAGGACTTCTCAAAGTGTGGCCGTTCCGCAAGAAGCAAAAGGTTCCGGTGCCTGCCATGACGTACAGCCAGGTGGACATCACCGAGGCATTTGGCGACGACCAAAGGCTCGGCCCGAACGACTGGATTGCCGCCGTGCCTCTGAACTCCTCGACGCGAGACCCCGAGTCGATGGGCCTTCCGACGGCCGGGGCTGGCCCGGACGAGATTCATCGGGCCGCTTCCAAGCTGTCGGAGTTGCGGGAGTCGATTCCGGGCCTGAACGATGGTGTGTACTGCCCCGTATGTCACATCGCCAACGTGGACCTCGGGAGGCTGCGGACGCCGTGCCCCCAGTGCGGCCGGCCGCTTCTCAAGTTCGGGTGGGACTGAACGAAGCGTTCAGTCGCCGAACCGTCCGATGACCCGTCCGACTTGATTAAGAAATAGAATCCCCGGCTACGTCGTATAGAACAACGTATGTCGATTTGTTGATTCAAGCCGTTCGGCCTTGCGACCTCTGCCGCGGCTCCGGGGTGGTTCGGCAAACGGCGTCTCGCTTGATGACGAGCGGCACCAATCAGCCTTACGAGGTCGGGTCGCCCACCTGCGTGCCGACGCAGCGGTCATTCCTAGTCGCTGCGCCCCGTTGCCCCGCACACCTTGGGGCAACGCGCTCGAATTTCTCCAGCGAATTCGATACTCGCATATTGACATCGATCTATATAGACGTTACTCTATCTACATGACCCAACTGGACCAAGCATTCGCCGCACTGGCCGACCCGACTCGACGTGGAATCGTGGTGCATCTGGCTCGCGGCGAGGCGTCGGTCAACGACTTGGTTGCTCTCTTCCATTTGACGCAACCGACGATCTCGTCGCACCTGAGGGTGCTGGAATCGGCGGGGTTGATTTCGCGCAGTCGAGTCGCCCAGTCGCGGCCCTGCAAGCTGGAGACTGAGCAATTGAAGGCGGTCACGAACTGGTTGGAGAACGTGCAAGAGGTTTGGGAAGGCAACTACAAGCGGCTCGACGCGTTACTCGACGAATTGAAGAAAACCCAGAAACAGGAGCGAAAGAAATGAAACCTGCTGAAGTGAGCACGCCGTCCGATCGAGAAGTACTCGTGAAACGGAGCTTCGATGCGCCCGTCAATCTAGTATGGCAGGCGTATACGGATCCCGCGTTGCTGCCCCGTTGGCTGACGGCCATGCCCGGCTGGTCGATGCCGGTGTGCGAGATGACGACTCAGGTGGGTGGCAAGTATCGCTGGCGCTGGCGGAACGAGAACGGCCAGGAGTTTGGGTTCACGGGCGAGATGCTGGAGGTCGCGCTGCATTCGAAGATCGTGCACACGCAACTCTTCGACCCGGGCAACCTGGGTGAATCCATGGGCGGCGAGCCGTCGATCATCACGGTCACGTTCAACGAGGCCAACGGGATCACGAACGTGGCGACCTCGATCAAGTTCGCCTCGCAAGCCGACCGCGACGCCGCAATGTCGACCGGCATGACGGACGGAATGGAGATGAGCTACAAGCAGCTCGATGGAGTGCTGGCGGGTTAAACGGATAGAGCTGACCGGGGCCGCCGTCCTGGTTTTACGCGGCTTTAAGTCTTGCAGACGGCCCCGGCAGCTTTTCCTTTTCGTTCGCGCGTTGTGTGCCTGTGGGGATGATCCAATGGATAAAATGTTCTTGTGGGTAGACGACGCCGGCGGCAACGTCGAACACATTGGCGAGCACGGCCTCACTCCCGACGAGGTCGAATCGGCGTTTGATAACATCGAAACCGAAACCACGAGCCGTTCGACGGGACGACCAGCGATCTTCGGCCGTACGTTCAAGGGCGAAACGATTTTTGTCGCGTATGATCTCGAAACCGACACCGACGGAAACGAATTCGTTTATGTTCGCACAGCCTGTGTCACCGAGGACTGAGATGAAAGCCAAGCCGAATGTGTCACCCGAGCAACTCGCCCGACTCCGCTCGGAGGATGAGCAGTTGCGCCCGTTGCTCAAATCCGAGATGCCGGCCGTGCGCGAGGAATGGCGGCAGTACGTGATCGGCCTCACGAGCGTGGTGTCACGACACTCAAAAAAGATTGACGAGTACATCAAAAGTCACGGACCCATGTCCCATCCGGAGGTCGTCGAGCGTGCGCTGGCTAAGCTGCTCT
Source organism: Gemmataceae bacterium (assembly GCA_031363325.1). GTDB lineage: Bacteria > Planctomycetota > Planctomycetia > Gemmatales > Gemmataceae > SIAJ01. Next base: position 716 of record JANLUE010000207.1, on the reverse strand, counting down.
CGGAAGTTTGACAAGACACTTGCCATCAAGTTCGCTTCGATGGCCGATCGCGATGAGGCGATGTCAACTGGCATGACGGATGGAATGGAGATGAGCTACAAGGCGCTCGATGGTGTGCTGGCAGAGGGGTAACGAGTGGGTCGGTCAAGCTAATCACGAGCTATCCCAACGATGTGGCGAACACTACAAACCACTGATTTCGGACTGATGAACACCGTTGATGGCATCATCGCATCAGCGTCGTCATCTATCCCGGACCTACAGTTATCACCGTCGCTAATCTGCGCGTCTGACTATAGCGGTCAGCACAACGGAAGTGACTTCGAGGCCTATACCTTTCTCATCTGCGGTTCAGCGTCTTGGGACGGATGGGAGGAGCGCCGACTACAAGTTCGGGAAGGTGAAGTCCAATTGCGCCGAATGTCGTTCAAGGCGCTTGGTGATGGTCTGAAGCAAAAAGCGCTTCCCGGATTCTTGCGAGCTGCGGATCAGTTAGACGGGCTGTTGACGATTTTCCTGGTGGATAAGAGGATTGGAAGCCTCTTCGGCAAGGGCCAACGATTTGACTTCGCTGATTTAGGCGAATACGAGCCGTACGGCTCGCAGGTGTTCGAGCGGCTCATGCGGGTAGTGCATTTCATGAGCTTACTGATCTCGGGTCTTTCATCGCCCAAACAGGATGTTTTCTGGTTTACCGACGCCGATGACATTGCCGC
>JANLUE010000199.1:0-4082 GCA_031363325.1 Gemmataceae bacterium | reverse complement strand
GGCGCCCGCGCCGCCCAAGTCCAAGGACACCTGGGTTGGCCAGATGATTTGCCTGAAGGCCGGCAACCCGGAAACCTATCGACGCGCGCCTGGGGGCGAATTCGAACTTCAGAAGTTTGGCTTCCGCTATCTCGACTTGCGCGTCGCCGAGGAGAAGGGGGAATACCTGGCCCTGCAACACGACGACCAGATCATTTGGGTGAAGAAGGAATCGGCTCTACGGCCGCGCGACGCCATCAACTTCTACACGGCCGAGTTGGACAAGGACCCGACGGACGAGCGGGCGATTTCGTGCCGTTGCGCCATGTACATGGCGGCCGGCGATTACGATCGAGCCTTGAAGGACGCGGAGGAGGCCGTTCGACTCAGTCCTGGGAGCGTCGCCTGGTTGAGCAATCGCGGCGAGGTACTCATCAAGCGAAAGGAGTACGACAAGGCGATTGCCGAGTACACGGCCATTCTGGAATTGGTGCCCGGCTACTATTTCGCGCAATTGAATCGGAGCGAAGCGTACCTTCGCACGAAGAAATTCGCCGAGGCGATCGCGGACCTGGAGCCGGCCATCGCCTCGAACCCGAACGTGCCAATTCTGTATGTGCATTTGGCCCGCGCTCGCGCGACAGCACCGGACCCGAAGGTTCGCGACGGCAAGCAGGCCCTGGCCGCCGCGACCAAGGCGCTCGAGATGCTGAAGTACCGCGACGGCCGACTCTACGATACGGTGGCCGCGACCTACGCCGAGACGGGCGACTTCGATAAAGCGATCGAGTATCAGCAGAAGGCGTTCGACGACGCCGAGTTCATGAAGGAAGAGGGAGACGCGGCCCGCAAGCGATTGAAGTTGTATCGCGACAAGAAGCCGTTTCGAGATGAATGAAGCCGGCGCGACCCGCGTCGCACCGGCCCGATGAACATTACTTCAATTCGACGTCCCAGTAGGCGGCGTCGAGGAACGCTTGCCAGGACTTGTACTTCCGCTGGGTCAACTTCATGGCCAGCAGCGGGCTGCGCTTGGGCTTCTCGGGCTTGCGGATGAGGACCATGTTGGCCTGCCGCGGCGTCCGACCGCCCTTGCGGACGTTGCAGTCCACGCACGCGCACACGATGTTCTCCCAGGTCGTCTTCCCGTTCTGGGCCCGGGGGATGACGTGGTCCAGGCTCAGTTCGCTGGTCGGGAACTTCTTCCCGCAGGACTGTCACTGGTTGTGTTCGCGTGCGAAGATGTTTCGGCGGTTGAACTTGACCGTCTGCTTGGGCACGCGGTCGTATTCCAACAGTCGAATCACCCGGGGGGCCTGAATCTCGCACGTGGCCGCCCGCACCCAGTCGTCGTCGGCTTCCCGGACGTACTGAGCCTTGAACTCGCTCACCTCGCGCCAGGTGGCGAAGTCGTAGGTCACGTACTGCCCGTCTTCGAGCGTGACGACTTCGGCCATTTCCTTGAACAGGAGGCAGAAGGCCCGCTTGACGTTGATTACGTGGACGGCCATGAACAGCTTGTTCAGGACGAGCACGCTCGCGTCGAGCGGGGAATACTGGTGGGTGTCGGACATGTCCGGCGATCCTTTCTCCAGGGACTTCCCCGGGCCGTCGTAGGAACGACGCGCCACCTGGCAGGTAGGTTCGTTTGGATCATTCTACCGAATTGAGAATCGCCGACGCAAGCGCCGACCGCCCGAAGTCACGAATACTTCACGTGGCACCATTCGCCTCGGCCGTTGGTGGTCGGCGGGGTTCGTACATTTTCGGCTTCGACAATTCATCCGTGGAGCACTCGGCGAACATGCCAGAGCGGCCAAGTCTTGGATTTGCTCCGTATTGGTTTTCGCGGCCAAATCTAATCTCCCGCGATGGCCGGTACGGCGAACCGATCGAGTCGATCGAGTTGCTCGCGCAACGCGTGACGGTTGGCGCGCAGGATGATGAAATTCAAATCTGACGCTGCCTGGCGCAGCCGCTTCTTCTCGAGGGCATGGGAACGTGACCGCCACGGCACGTACCATATCCGCGTGCAGCTTGAGTACAGACCATGAACGAACGACTGGCAAAGTTGGCACGCCGACGAACCGATGGTGCCTGGGAGTTACTTGCAACGGCGGCCGGCAATCCGGTCGCGATTGAGAATTGTTGCGAAATGCTGACTGCCGCAATGCTGGACGACTTGTCCCAACCGGGCCGGATGGTTGAAGGGCGGGTCGAGGCTTTGAGTGCCTTCAATCCGACAGCGCTGGCCTCGCTAGCGAGAAAATGGCCAAAGCCCGTCAGGTCTCAATCCTTGTACGTACATATGGCGTGGCGCGTCGGCCTACGACATTTGTTGCCCATTATGCCACTGCACCGTGCGGAATTCGGTGTGCCTATATTGTTAGAGGAAGCATCCGTCGTATGGCGGCCCGAGTCGGTCACTCCAATTACTTGGCGGCAGGCGTTTGATTTGATCGACGAACGACCGATCTTCAACTACACGTTGGTTAGGGAGTTGGCTCGTCACCCATTCATTGGTCCCTACCCAACGCAAATTGAACTTGAGGGTAGCCCGACAGGGATGCTTCGTTTGCTTCGCGGCCACGTACATCAACTCGACACGGACACAAGGGATTACCTTGCTCAGTGCGGGCGGCTTTGCTTGGGGTCGGACTTTCGATCCGGAGCCTATGTCGCCAAATCGAGTACCCTCGACAAATCAACGGGGAATTGGATCCATTCTGAAACGATCAAGTACATTCCGCTGGGTAACCTGAACCTGGCGGGCAATGCCTCGGCGGCACCGCCGATCGTTGAACTTTGCAGGGAGATCGGCGGAAATCTAGTCGAAGAATTGGGTGATCTTCTCGCGGACCAACTTCCGCGTCAAGACCCGGAACTTGCGGTTCGTCTCATTTATCTGTTGCTCACCCATTGGTGCCTCCCATGAGTCGATGACTCCTGGGGACATGGACGTACACGTTCGACGACGTCGGGAACGTGTTCAAGAAATAGAAGGGCGCTTCGGGTGAGACTTGGACCTACGTCTACGACCAGGACAATCAACTCGTGAGTGCGGAGCAACGCGCCACCGTGATTTTCACGGAATCGAGATCGCCGAACTCCGCCTCCAACAAGTGAGCGGCATCTTCGACGCGAGAGCGCAGCTCCGGGCTGGCATCCACCTGTGCTCCCGTTTCCGGGTCCGTTTGAACAATTTCTGTTTTCATGGCCTCGCTCACGTGGCTGTGGCTTGTGGCACAGGTTTCTAACCTGTGCGAAGCGCTTGCGAGTTCCGCACAGGTTGAAAACCTGTGCCACATCACGTTGGCGCTCCTTCAACAAATAATACCACGTCGCTTGGCCGGCCGCCATTCGCCTTGGCCGACGCCCGGCGGCGTTCGTACATTTTCAGCTTCGACATTTCACCCGTGGAGCACTCGGCGAACATGCCACAGCACGTCTATTTCTTCGGCGGCCAGACGGCCGACGGTAACGGCAGTCAGAAAGAACTTCTCGGCGGCAAGGGGGCCAACCTCGCCGAAATGTGCAAGATCGGCATCCCCGTGCCCCCCGGATTCACGATCACGACCGAGGTCTGCGCCGCGTACTACGAACAGGGCAAGAAGATTCCCGAAGCCGCCATCCCCGAGATCGACGCGGCCGTCAAGAAGGTCGAAGCGGCGTTCGGCGGCAAGAAGTTCGGCGACCCGGCCGACCCCTTGCTCGTCTCCGTTCGATCCGGGGCCGCCCTCTCGATGCCCGGCATGATGAATACGATCCTGAACCTCGGCCTCACCGACGCCTCCGTCGAAGGACTCGCCAAAAAGACCGGCAACCCACGCTTCGCGTACGACAGCTACCGCCGATTGATCGACATGTTTGGCAGCACCGCGATGGGCGTTGAGCACGAGGAGTTCGAACACGAAATCCACTCGCTCAAGAACGAGAGGAAGGTCAAGCTCGACACCGATCTCTCGGCAGACGACCTCAAGGAACTCGTGAATCGCTACAAGGCCGTGTACAAGAAGCACGTCGGCGAGGACTTCCCGAACGACCCCCGCAAGCAACTCATGCTCGCGATCAACGCCGTGTTCAATTCGTGGAACGGCAACAAG
>JANLUE010000183.1:0-3086 GCA_031363325.1 Gemmataceae bacterium | reverse complement strand
TCACGAACGCGTCCGCCTCGGCCAGCGTCGGCGGCAGGCCGATCAGGTCCAGGTAGACGCGGCGAACCAGCGTGTACTTGTCGGCGAGCGGTGAAGGTTTCAGACCCGCCGCGTCGAGCTTCGCCAGGACGAATCGATCGATGGGCGACTTGGCCCAGTCGGTCGCGATGACGTGCGGGAGCGCGGCTTGCTTCGGGGCGATGAACGCCCAATGATCCTTGTACTCGGCCCCTTCGGCGATCCATTGCTTCAACATCGCCCGCTGCGAGTCGGAGAGCGGCTTCTTCGTGGCGGGCGGGGGCATCTTCTCGGCGGCATCGTGCGCGTCGACACGCCGAACGAGTTCGCTCTTGCCGATGTCCCCCGGCACGATGGCCGACTCGCCCGACTTCGCCTTGCCAATGGCACTCGCCCGAACGTCGAGGCGCAAGCCGCCCTTGCGCGTGGCATCGTCCGGCCCATGGCACTTGAAACAATGCTGCGACAAGATGGGCCGAACGTCGCGGGTGAAGTCGACCGGCGCGGCCCCGGCGGGCGCGACGAGAAACGCGAGGAGGAGAGTCGTTCGCATGGGGGTTTTCTAGTAAAGGGCTCATGAGATTGGCCGCGCGCGGAACAAAATGACCGCCTCCACCAAGATTCCTGAAAACCGAAACCACCTCGACTTGGAAAACGCCTCGACAGTGCCGTTCGCAAACATTACGATGCTCAAGTCGCATGGCATGAACCAAATTCATGCCCGTTAGTGTGATCCTTTGCCAACATAGGTGGTACAAATGGACCTGTCAGTGGAATGCTGGGAAAGAGCCTCGCCATCCAAACGTGAAGCGATTGCCAAGCGCCTTGAAAAACAACTTCCTTCCGGATTCTACTTTGATGCAATTCGCCATTTTCAACTTGGCGAGCATGAAAACAATGTCGCCATTTTTCAGACGCAAGATTCGACGTTTGCGTTCGTGCCGAGTGCCGCAGTGTCGATCGGATTCGATTGCGATCGACCGTGGGTGCCGAACCGCGACGAAGCTGAGAGTTGGCGAGATACGGCCGAAGAGTACGGAATTAACAAGACTATTCATGAATATGTTGCTGAGGTGACATTGCGGAAGCGACGCGTGGAGTTGCCGGCGATTCTGATTGAATTGACCGCCAAGGAAGTGGGATGGGAAGCGATCGATTTTGACGAACCCGAAGTTCAGAAGATATTTCGCAAGCACGGCGCGAATGTTACCAGCTCCATGACGAGCGGGAGCATTCGAATTCGCCACGATCCGTTGGGAAATCTCGTAGCCGAGAGGAGCGTTCGAGTCACGCATGCGGAATTGATTGCGGCACTCCTGGCGCAAGGTTTTCGTTTTCCGACCTCGGACGAATGGGAGTACGCGTGCGGCGCGGGATCTCAGACGCTGTTTCGTTGGGGAGACCATGTTCCGTGTGACCGTTATCCCATCGATTCGAGCCCAGGGGAAGCGGTTCACTTGGCCGCAAATGCATTCGGATTGTCGATCGCGTCCAATCCCTACCTGATGGAGTTGGTTGCGGAGGTCGGAGTTACGCGAGGTGGAGACGGGGGCGCAATGATTTGTGGCGGCGCCGGTTTTTGGATTGGTTGGCTGACGCTGGCAACCGCATATTTTGAAGAACATGTTTGCAAGAACGATCCACCGGGGCAGATTGAACACGGCTCTTCGATCGGCCGCCGAGTTCTTGAGTTGCGGTGAAGGCGGACTCGACCGAAATGCCGCCTCGAATCAGCAGTTCACGTCGCGAAACCCTACCAATCAATGCTCGCGCGACGTGTTCAGGCACTACCACAAGTCTGATCGTACGGCCCAAGGATTTGGCCGAACGTCGCCGCCTTCCGAAGCGACCACCCGAACGGAGCCAACTTCCTGCTGTGCGATGGGTCCGTTCGATTTGTCGCGAACACGATCGACCCGGTCACGTACCAGGCGCTCGGAACGCGGGACGGCGGCGAAGTGATCGTCGAATAGAACAACGGGAGTTGCTCATGTCGCCCATCGCCTTTGCCCATCGCCCATCCAGGGATCAACACATGTTCATTCGTTCTCTCGCCCTCAGCGCGGTGGTCGCAACAATGGTTTACGCCGCCGACCCAAAACTCCCGGACCTGCCCGTCGGCTTCTCCAGCTTCGGCGCGGCGGTCGTCGGGGACCACGCGTACGTCTACGGCGGGCACGCGGGCAAGGCGCACAGTTATTCGACCGAGACGACGCTCGGCACGTTTCAGCGATTGAATTTGAAGTCGCCGGACAAGTGGGAGGAGTTGGCCGGCGGGCCGAAGCTTCAGGGGCTCGCCCTCGTGGCGCACGGCGGCAAGATCTATCGCATCGGCGGCATGCAGCCGCAGAACGCGAAATCAGAGAAGACGAACATTCAATCGCAGGCCGGCTGTGCCGTATTCGACCCGGCGGTCGGCAAATGGACGGACATCGAACCGCTTCCGGAAGCCCGGTCGTCGCACGACGCCGCCGTCCTTGGCGACACGCTCTATGTCTTCGGCGGCTGGACCTTATCTGGAACGGGCAAAGGCGCTTGGCTGAACCACGGGCTCAGCCTCGACCTGGCGACTCCGGGAGCCAAGTGGAAGAAGGTCGAACAACCCTTCGCCCGGCGAGCGCTGACCGTCGCGGCCTTCGAGGGAAAAGTACTCGTCATCTGTGGGTTGAACTCGGACGGCAAGTCGGAGCGAATCGTGAACATGTTCGACCCGAAAGCGGGCACGTGGTCGAACGGCCCCGAGGTCCCGGGCAACGAGATGAACGGCTTCACGCCCGCGTCAGCCGTCGCGAATGGTCGAATGTACCTGACTCCGACCGACGGCAAGGTTTATCGACTCGCGCTGAAGCAGGAAGCGTGGGAAGAAGTCGGCAAGCTGGAAACGGGCCGATTCGTCGCGCGAATGGTGTCGTCCCCCGACGGTCGCCTGGTCGTGATCGCCGGGGCGACTTCGGGGGGTATGTTGGCGACGGTGGAACGAGTGGCGGCGAACTAGATCGGCTTGCGAGTTGATGTCGCATGCGCGAGGCGACCCCCGGCCTCGAAGCCATCGGCCGGGGCTATCTGCG
>JANLUE010000166.1:0-6061 GCA_031363325.1 Gemmataceae bacterium | reverse complement strand
ACTGGGAAGCGACGCTCCGGCTGATCGCCGCCCTCCCGACCCTGGCGGCCGCGTTCGCGCGATTGCGTCGCGGCGACGAGCCGATCGCGCCGCACCCGGACCTCGACCACGCCGGCAACCTGTACTACATGCTGTTCGGCCGCGAGCCATCGCCGTCCGTTCGCAAGGTCATCGACGCTTGCCTAGTCCTTCACGCCGAGCACGGCTTCAACGCTTCGACTTTCACGGCTCGGGTCACCTCTTCGTCACTCGCCAATCCGTACGCCACGATCTCGGCCGCGGTCGGGAGTCTGTCCGGCCCGTTGCATGGGGGGGCAAACGAAGAAGTCCTGGAGATGCTGAGCGAGATTGGCTCGGCCTCGAACGCCAAGACCTGGCTCGACGCGAAGCGGGCGGCCAACCCATCGTTCAAAGTCATGGGCATGGGCCATCGGGTCTACAAGGTGAAAGACCCCCGAGCCTCCGTGCTTCAGGAACTGGCGGAGCACGTCTTCGCCGAAACGACCCGGCCCGCGAAGTACGAAGTCGCACTGGAACTCGAAAAGGCGTGCGTCCCGATTTACGGCTCGAAGGGTGTGTACCCGAACGTGGACTTCTTCTCGGGCGTGGTGTACGCGTCGCTCGGGATCGAGACGGACTTGTTCACGCCGATCTTCGCCATCGCCCGTGTGGCCGGCTGGCTGGCCCACTGGCACGAGCAACTCCAGGGCAACCGCATCTATCGGCCCGAACAAGTCTACGTCGGCAAAACGGATGCGCCCTACGTGCCGCTGGAGAAGCGGCCCTAAACCCCTGTCAAGCTCTCGATTTGGAGTTTGGTACCGTACGCCCTAAACCCCTTGCGGCGGAAATCTCGCCCCAGGTCGCCGATCGCGCCTCGGTCCGCTTTCCAATCGCCAAGTGGGCCTTGCCCAGCGACTCAACAACAATTCAACTCCTGGCCGGCTTTCGCCGTATTCGCGCATGCCATGGTGGATTCAAGTCCTTCGCGAAGAGGTTGCGATCGATTTCCGTCGAGAACGAAAGCCGCTTCGGCCGACAACAGAAGTGGGGCCGTCTCGTCCGAGGATTTTGGCATGGAAGCTCGGAAATTTGCGGCGATTGTGGCAATCTGCGTCGGTGTGCCCGCGCTTGCCCAGACGCCCAATTCGCCCACATCGCCCACGCCGAAGCCATTGCCGAAGTCCGTGGTCAATCCCGGCCGCGAAAGGCCCGTCGATCCCGCCAAGTTGCGGGCCGAGGCGATCAGGGAACTCAAGGAAGAGTTGAAGGTCTTCGATCCGACTTCGATCATCGCCCGCAAAGTTGAAGGGCGTTGGCAGGTGTGGTCGGCGAAGGAAATGCTGCAGGACTTCGGGCTGAACCGTGAGGCGGCCATCGAAACGGCGAAGGTCGCCCAGGACTTGCGGCTCACGCACATGGGCGTCGTACCCGGCAGTCGGCCGGAGTTCGTCTACTGGCTCGCCGACGGCAAGGCCCCGCGCCTGACCAACGGCCAACTGACCGTCGTGCCAATCAGTGGCCCGGCCGTTCGGGCCGAGGAAATTGGCGGGACGAACGTGCTCACCGATGGCTCGCGTGGGCTCTACGATTTCGGCAACGACGCCATCGGAGCGAAGCGGGCAGCCGTCGTGTTTTGGAAATATGGCTTCAATCGCCTGGCCGTCGTCGGTGGCACGCGAGCCGTGTTGTTGATCCCCGTCCTCGATCCGTGGCAGGCCGACAAGGATAAGGGGGCCCCGTTGCCCGCCCCGTCGCCGCTCGGCGTCGTGAACGACGTGGCCCGAACGAGCCTGCTGCTGCCCGGTAACGTCTACGCGGGCCCGAAGACGGCGATCGACCCGCAGAAGTGTGAACTCGTGCGGCGCGAAGGCAACTGGGTGTTGGTTCACGGCGACGCGGTGCTCGGCCGATTCGGCTTGAGCGAGATGCAAGGTCGCTACGCGTTGAAGGCGATCAAGGACGCGAACCCGTCCGAGTTTGCCCGCATCGGCTCGGGGGCGCGACCGTTGTTCCTGAACGCCGGCAACCCGATCCACGGCGAGCCGCTCGGTGTCACCAAGAAGACGTTCCGCCCGGACCGGGTGAAGATCGTCAAGGTCGACCAGACGTGGTGGCTGTACGACGAGACGCGACCACTGCTCGATGTCGGCACCAAGTCCGACGCCGAATTGTGGTTGAAGGCCGTGCAGACGCTGGAACTGCGCGCCGTGTGCGTGATGGGCCGACCGGAAGAGGGCGGCCTGGCGTTCTTCACGGCCGGACGATGATCACGGCTCGACGCCGAGTTGCCTGAGCTTGTCGCGGAGGCGAGCGGCTTCCGATTCAGCCGACTGAGACTTCGCTTCGGCTGCTTGAGACTTCGCTTCGGCCGCGAGGCGGGCCAGGCGCTCGGAGGCGAACTGAGACTCGGCCGCGAGGCGGGCCGCTTCGGCCTGCTCCGACCGTTGCCGCTCGCGAAGCGAATCCGTTCGATTGGCCGACGCGTCCTCGACGGGGCTCGGCAACATTTCGCCGGTCACGCGATCGAACCACCGAAGCCAGTGTTTTTTCGCAAGCCGATGTTCTCCTTCCCAGACGCCAAGCTTGACGCCCAGGTCCGGCAAGTCAAAGCGACCGTCCGAGTCCGGCTTGGCCCGTCGGTAGCGCAGCGCCCGATGTTGAAAGACTTCCAGTCGAGCCGAATCGGGTTCGTAGATCGCGTAAAACGGTGCCCGAATACGGCGCTCATAGATGTAGAACTTGCCGGTCGGGACGGTCTTGTCGTACTCCGTTCCACGCGATTCATCCGAGACGTATTCGAGCAAAAGGTAGGGCACCTCCCGTTCCTGCCACATCACATAAGACCGTCGATAGGTCGCGTCGTCGGGCCACAACGGCACCCCGAGGACGACGAACCAGTCTGGCACCCGACAGCCATCCATCGGGTTCGCCGTCTGCTGAAAATAGATGCCGGTGTCTTCACCAAACATGAAGTCCAGTTCCGGCCGTCGCTTTTGCAAGAAGGGCAGCAGGGAATCGGTCAGGAGCTGACTTTGCGGAGGCTGGAAGGTGTTTTCCACGGGCGCATCGTCCCTGTCGGGAAGGTCGAGATGGGTGATCGGTCGAATGACTCGCGGAACCGTGGCGGTACTCATGCCTACTCCTTCTTCCCGAAACAATACACCGTTCCCTTCTCCGTGCCAATCACCAGGCAGCCGTCGGCGACGGCCGGCGAGCCGATGATCGCGCCGTCGAGGGGCTGTACCTCGATCTTCTTGCCGGCCAGGTCAAACACGTAGAGATTACTGTCGTACGATCCGATATAGACCCGGTCGCCGACGATTACGGCCGAGCCGTCCACCTTGTGATTGGTCAGGAAGTCCCAGCGTCGCTTGCCGGTCTTGCGATCGATGGCCCAGACCTTGTCGTCCCGGCTGCCGATGACCACGAGATCATCGGTGACGGCCGCCGAACCATAGAAGCCTTGTTTCCGCTTCGGGGCCTCGAATTCCCACTCGATCCGCAGCGACTTCAAGTTTACCGCGAGCACCTGGTTCGACATGGTGCCGACGTACAGTCGATCGCCCAGGACGGCCGCGGCCGAGCCGCTCTGGCCCTTCAGGTCCACGCTACCGAGTTCCTTGCCGGTCTTGGCGTCGAGAACGTGCAGCAGGCTATCGCAGCCGGCCAGAAACGTCTTGCCATCGGCGACGGCCACGCCACCGTAGATCGGCCCTTCGATCTTGAAGTCCCAGACCTTCTTGCCGTCCTTGTCGAGACAGTAGAGCGTCGAATCGTGGGCGGGGATCAGGACGTTTTCGCCATCGAAATTCGGAGCGGCCGTGATCTGACCGTTGGCCTCGAACGTCCACAGAATCTTCCCGTCGCCCGCGTCGAGACAGTAAAACTTGCCGTCGTTGTCGCCGATGTAGACTCGGCCAGCGCGATACCCCGGCGACGAGGTCAGGATCGTCAGTTGCGACTTCCACTTTTGAACGCCGGTCTTCAGGTCGAGCGCGTACAGGAACTTGTCGGCCGACCCGACGTAGACCACGCCATTCGCGATGACCGGTGCCCCCTCAACGGCATTCTTCGTCTTGAACTCCCAACGGCTTTCGAGCTTGGCCGGTAGTTTCTCCGTGGAAACTCCCGTCTGGTTGGCGTTGCCGCGATGGACAGGCCAATCGCCTCCAGTTGCGGAGCCGGCCAGCACGATGGACAAACCGAGTACAACGAAGCGCCGAATCGACATACGTCATCTCCCACGGGGATATGGGCATTCTAAACCCAAAGCAGTTCGAAATTTGGAGTTTACCCGAAATGCTCGTGAGCCGTACTCCGCGGCGAACGAGCGGGCGGCATCGGCCGAACCGATTCCGCGTCAATTTCTACGGTCCCGGAACATTCGGCCCGGTCCAAGCGTCCATTTTCTGACCACGGGTGAAACGGTATTGACCCCGTGGCTTGTTTGCGGTTCTATGTTGCATAGTTTACCCAAACTTCGTCGTTCAGACTCGCCCATCGTTCGCCCACTCGCCCATTTGGCTTTGCGATTTCCCCCTGGGCAGGACCCATGCTTGAACTGTTGACCCGTCGCCGACTTGCGTTCGTCGGGCTCGCCCTGGTCGCCGTTCTGATCGTGTTGGCCTCGGCCAACCCGGCGCTCGCCCAGGAAGGCGAGGGTGCGTCGAAGGCGTCCGGCAACATCTTCGTGCACATCATGTCGTCGGCCGGCTGGTTGTTCGGGCCGATCCTGGTGATTACTTCGGTTGTCCTGATCGCCCTCTGTGTGTTGCTCGCACTCGACCTGCGCATGAGCGTCGCGATCCCGCCGGGCTTCGTCGATGAGTTCATCGACACGGTCAACAAGCGCCGCTTCAAGGAAGCGTTCGATATGGCCCGGAATGATTCGTCGTTCCTCGGCCGAGTGCTCACCGCCGGCATGAGTCGCTTGCAGTACGGCCTTGAGGACGCTCGCGAGGCCGCCACGAACATGCTCGAAAGCATCCGGTCGAGCAAGGAGCAACTGAACAACTACACGGCCGTGATCGGGTCGCTCGGGCCGCTCATTGGGCTGGTCGGCACGGTGCTCGGGATGATTCGTTCGTTCCAGGTGCTGGCCAGTGGAACCGCGATCAACGCGTCGAAGCTCGCCGAGGGTATTGCCGAAGCCTTGTCGATTACGTTCCTCGGCATCGCCGTCTCGGTGCCGGCCATTTTCTTCAACGCCTTCTTCCGCAATCGGATCGTAAAGGTGTCGATGGACACCGGCCACATCGCGGATGATTTGTTGACGCAGATGTACCACAACTCGAAGAAGGCCGGCGCGACCCCGAGCTCGGCCGGCCCGGCCGCTACAACCGCTGCTCCGCCCGTTCCCCCGAAGGCGTAATCGTTCCGCTCCGCGTCTTGAAGGGATCGCGTCATGAGTCACGGAGGGTCGGGCGGCGGGCACGGCCAGCAAAGCGCTGAACCGAACCTGACGCCCTTACTCGACTTGGTTTTGCAACTCGTCATGTTTTTCATGTTGATCGCGAACTTCGCGATGGAAGACGTGAGCGAGAAGATCAAGTTGCCGGTCGCGACCCAGGCGAAGCCCCTGGCCGCCAAGGACTCGGACTTGATGTTCCTGAATGTCGATAGTTCGGGCGGCGTGTTGGTGACGGGCCGAGAAGAATCGATCACGTCGGACGCCCAGATCAAGTTCTTCATGGAAGGCGTGGCCCGGGCCCACAAAGAAGGCCCCCAGGTCGCCAAAGAGAAGATGAAAGTCGTCATTCGAGCCGATAAGGACGCTCGGTTCCGGGACATCTTCAAGGTGATGTCCGCGATCAAGGCGGCCGGCTTCCGGCACCTGCAGCTTCGGGCCAAGATCAACCCCTGACCGGCGAGGGCCGACGTGGCGAAGCGAAAAGAAGAAGCGGCTGTCGACGTGACCTTACCGATCACGCCCATGCTCGACATGTCGTTTCAGTTGCTGAGCTTCTTCATCATCACGTTCCGTGCCCCGTCGCAAGAAGGACAGCTGTCGGTCGACCTGCCACGATTGGATGTGAATCAAGCAATCGATCAGATACCC
>JANLUE010000172.1:0-4214 GCA_031363325.1 Gemmataceae bacterium | reverse complement strand
TTCTGATCGGGCCGGCGCCGGAGGCCTCGACAACGAAAATCGTCCCCGGAACACCCCTAGGCCGACCCCCCGTCCGTCGGGTAAGATTCCTTTCATGCCGATCAACGCCGCCTGCCCGGAATGCCAGAATCAATTTCGACTGCGCGACGACATGGTCGGCAAGTCCACGCGCTGCCCCGTCTGTCAGGAAGTGTTCGTCGTTCAGTCGATCGGGGCCGCTTCGCCCACCTCGCCACAGACTTCCGAGAAACCGCCGGCGTCCGCCGGTGGGCCGCGTACCCGCACCGATCCGCCGGCCGCTAACTATCGCTCCGGCAACGTCACTGACTTCGTGCCGCTCGTAGATACCTCGGCCATTCCGAAGCCCGCACCGCCCAATCCCAAGCCGCAGCCCCGACCGGTCGAAACGCATCGGCCGAGCAAGGTGCTGCCGCCACCGACGGCCGCCGACTTCCCGTGGGACGAAGCGCCACGCCCCAAGACGAAGACCGGCCCGAAGGAGATCACCTGGTCGCCGGACCTGGCCGTACCGTCGTCACCACCGCCAAAACCGGTCGAAGAGGAAATCGTCTACGAAGAAGTCATCGAAGAAATCGAATACGTTTATGAAGACGAGCCGAGCCCCTCGCCGTCCGTGATCAAGGCGAAGAAGAAGAACCGGGGCCGGATCATCGTTGGGCTGATGACGGCGTTCATTCTCTTGATGGTTGGTGGCGGGGGTTATTTCTGGTGGCGCTATGCGAGCCTCGAGCCCGATCGCATCCGCGACGCCGCCCGGGCCGATTATGAAGTGCGCAACTTCCTCCAGGCCAAAGCCCAATTCGACAAGCTGCTCGCGGAATACCCGAAGCACAAGCACGCGCCGGAAGCACGCTTCTTCTCCGAACTATCCGGGCTCCGCCAGTCGATTGGCTCCGTCATGAATCGGGGCGATCCGAGCATCGCGACCAATCAGTGGACCAAGTTCCTCGAAGATTTGAGCGATCCGGAGATCGCGCCCTTCGCGGCCAAGGACCGATTCGGCATCGATCTCTGGGACGCGGGCGGTAAACTCTTCGAGGATGTCCTGGGCAAGGCAACCGATTCGTTCGACAAGGAAAACCCGGACGAAGCGGAGAAGTGGCTCGGCGAGGCGGGCAAGATTGACGCGTCGCTCGAGCGATTCAAGCCGGACGGTGCCGAACGGCCCGCTCGGTTCGCGGGCGACATGGCCGCCCTTCGCGACAAGATCGCGAGCGCCCGCGAACGGCTCGCGAAGATCGCCCAGGTTGAAGCCGAAATGGACGACGAAAAAGCCCGCCAACTTGCGATCGCGCTCGGACTCCAGAGCGACGACCGCGTGAAGGCGAACCTACGCGAAAAGGAACAGAAGATTCAGGCGAAGGCGGTCTACAAGCGCGAACCGCAACCGCTGCCGGCCATCAAGGTTCCCGACGACGGGCTCACGAGCCTGCTGTTCGCACCGAGCTTCGGGGCCGCCGATCGCCGCGACCCGAGTCCGCAACCGACGACGTTCTTCTGCCTCGCCCGTGGCGTGCTGTACGCGCTCGACGAGAACAACGCGGGCCGCGTCCTCTGGGCCACGCGCACCGGGCTCGATTCGGATGTGATGCCGTTGCACGTTCGCCCGAGTAGCCGGGACGCGTTCCCGGAGATGGTGCTCCTGATCACGAACGCCGGCCCGCAGTTCGGCCTCGCCGCTCGCGGCACGCGCGACGGACGACCCTTGTGGTATCAGCCTCTGCCGACCTCGGCGCGAGGCGTGCCGGTCGTGATCGGGGCAAACGTTTACGTTTCACTCGGCGACCCGACGGGGACCATTCTCGAAATCTCCCTCGCGACCGGCGAAGTGATTGGCAAGATCACGCTCGGTCGACCGGTCGGCCCGCAGATCGCCGTTCGACCGGGGACCGGTTTCCTGTACATCCCCGCCGATGCTCAAGCGACCTACGTTTTCGATTGCGAGGCCCGCGACCCGAACGGCCAGCGGCTCGACCCGACGCTGCTCGGCGTGATCGACACGGCGCATGCGCCCGGCAGTTTGCGGGGCACGCCGGTGTTTTCCAATCCCGGCATCGAAGACCCCGGCCCCAAATTCCTGATCCTCGGTCAGGCCGAAGGGCTCGATTCGATGAAGCTGCGGGCCTACCCGATCGCGGCCGACGGCAAGCCCACGGGCGGCGAGACGGCCGAGGAGATCGCGATCGGCGGCTGGGCGTCGTTCCCGCCGCACTGCGACGGCGAGAAGATGGCCGTCGTTACCGACAAAGGTGAATTTGGCCTGTACGGCCTCGCCCTCGCCGGCAATCGCGACGTGGCGATCTTCGCCTTCCCATCGCGAACCAACGCGACCAGTGGCCGACCGTCACGCGGCCAGGTTGTGCTTTCGAGCGAAGGCGAGTTTTGGGTCCTCGTGTCGGGGGAGCTCCGGCGCATGCGCTTCGGCCTGAGTACCGAGGACGGCGTGCGCCTCGCCCAAACCGGCGCCCCGATCCCGGCCGGCGAGCCGTTGCACGCGCCGCAGTTCACACCCGACAAGAGCCTGTTCGTGGTCGTCACGCAAGATGGCACAACGTGTCGAGCCACGGCCGTCGAGGCGCGGACCGGCCTCGTCCGCTGGCGACGCGACCTGGGGCTGATCGCCAAGGGGGACCCGATTCGCGTGGGCAACTCGGTCGTGTTGCTCGATCAGGCCGGCGCGTTCTATCGCATCGAGACGGCGAAGCTGCTCGAACGTGGGCCGGCCGCGTGGCTCCTCGACGAACGCTGGCTCGTGCACGGGCCAGCCGCGACCGGATTCACGCCGGTGACGGGCCTGATCGCCGGGCCGGGCGAGACGGCCCTCGCAATCCTGGCGAACGACGCTGAACGGGGAACGACGCTCGCCATCCGCAAATACTCGAACGTGGCGGTTGAAGAGAAACTGTTGCCGAACCTCGCGCCGCTCGCCGGTCGGCCGATCGTCTCCGGTCAGTTCCTGATTCTGCCGCTCGCCGATGGCACGCTCTACCGTTGGTCGATCGCCGACGGCAAGGGCGAGGCCGGCCCGTCGTGGCGCGGCGATCGCCAACCGGCGACCGCCACCTGCTATCTCACGCCGATCAACGCGGACGAATTGTTCGCTTCGGACGGCGGGCGTACCATCGTGCGCTGGCGCTGGGAGTCCACGTCCAAACTATTCGAGACGCGTGGCAAGCTCGTGATGCCCGACCGCGTAGCCGCGACCCCGGCCGTGCTCTCCGGCAATCGACTCGTGGTCGGCGACGTGAAGGGCAGCATCCTGATGTGGGACGGCGACAAGATGGCCCCCCCGGCGCTCAAGGCCTGGCGGCCCGAAACGATTCCCGGCCTGCCGATTGGCGCGATCGCCGACGGCTTGCAGGCCATGGTCGATGGCGACAAGCAACGGCTCACTTACACCGTGAACGGCCGACTCGTGATGTTGTCGCCCGCCAAGGACACATATCAATGGGTCGGCCCCGAGCCGATCAAGGCCATCGAAGGCCGACCCGTCTGGGACGTTAGCCGAATCACCCTGACCGACCGGGCCGGCGTCGTTCGCTCCCTCGACGCGTCCACGGGAAAACCGACCGGCGAAGAGTTCCACCTCTCCGGTAGCCACGCCTTCGCCGCGGCCGCCGTACCGTTAGGCAACGGCAAGCTTCTAATTCCGCTGGCGGACGGGACGGTCGTGTTGGGGGAGTTGGTGAAGAAGTGAAAGCGGTGACTGTGGTTTCGTTACCCAAGGTCACGCCCGCCAGTGCGAATTGAGTTGATACTTCAAATCCCTTCGGTCGTCCAACGCCCGAAACTTTCTTTGAAATTCTCGCGCGAGAGGCTTGTCAAGCCGAGTGCGCCGCCTTCCTATCTCTTCTTGTCGGTGGCTCTTTGTTTCGCGCGAGCCCCAGCCGCACCTTTGCAACACCGACCGGGGCCGAGAGTGTCTCGGGCGTGCAGACGTTAAGCCGGTCAGTGCTGAACGATGCCGGGCAAACTGTATACGGCGACCACTATTTCACTTCATCTCGCCAGTTCCAGCCACAACGCCCGGTAATACCTCAACATGTCCTCGCCGCTCGCCGCGTCCGGGGGTGTGCGGCCATTCTCGATCAGCGTGTAGCGATCGTAGCCCGACTCGCGCAACAGTTTGAACAGTTCGCGGTACGGGTAAGCACCCGATGCGTCCTTGTAGACCTCGTTGATGTGGCACGATT
>JANLUE010000126.1:0-2328 GCA_031363325.1 Gemmataceae bacterium | reverse complement strand
CGGATGTCGCGGAGACCATCGGAGCGATTGCCGACGATGCGCGGCTGCGCGTGCTGCTGAAGCGAATTGTGCGGGCCGATTCGTGGCGGGAACTGTTGGCGGAATGAACGGGATTCGACCTTTCCCGACAGTGCAAATCTTGCCGACTCGCTCGGCCTGAAGAAGTTGATAATGTTCGTTCCGCGTTACAAACCGAATGACGCCAACCCCGTCTGTAGTAATAGACCCATCCGCGCACTTCAAAGCGAGACGAACCATGACCCTGACGCGACGACTCCTGTGGGGCCTCCCGGTGGCCGGTGCCCTGATGGCCAGCACCGCCCTGTTCATCCCGCGCCACCAGACGGCCGACGCCGCGGACAACCCCAAAGTGGCCGACCTGAAGCCGGCGGTGAGCTTACCGGTCACGCAGGTGATCCTGTTCAACTCGGGCGTCGGCCACTTCACGCGCAGCGGCCAGGTCGAGAACGACGCCCGCGTCGATCTGACCTTCCCCGAGCAGGACATCAACGACCTGATTAAGTCGATGACGCTTCGCGACCTTTCCGCCACGGGCAAAGTCGCGGCGGTAACCTACGATTCACACGACCCGATCGACCGTACGCTGCAGAGCTTCGCGATCAATCTCCAGGGCAGCCCGACGCTCGCCGGGATTCTGACGCAAGCGCGTGGCGAGGCGGTCGAAGTCACGCTGACGAACACCGCCAGCCAGCCCGGCTCGCTCACCGGCAAGATCATCGGCGTTGAGCAACAGCAACAGACCGTGAAGGACGGCCCGCCGATCACAGTCTCCGCGTTGAACCTGTGGTGCGCGGAAGGCGTTCGCACCGTGAAGCTCGGCGAAGTCCAGCGATTGCGGTTCACGAACCCGGTCATCGAAAACGAAATGCGGCGAGCGCTCGAAACACTGGCCCTCTCGCACGATTCGTTGAAGAAAGCGGTCTCGCTCCACTTCGCCGGCGAAGGCAAACGCAAGGTCGAAGTGGGCTATGTGATCGAGAACCCGATCTGGAAAACGAGCTATCGCCTCGTGCTGAACGACAAGGACAAGCCGTATCTGCAAGGCTGGGCCGTGGTGGAGAATCCGACCGACGAAGACTGGTCGAAGGTCACGATGGCACTGGTTTCGGGTCGGCCGATCTCGTTCAAGATGGATCTTTATAACCCGCTCTACGTGGGCCGCCCGACGATCGAGCCGGAACTGTTCGCCAGTCTTCGACCGCCAACCTACAGCGGCGGCAAGCCCGCCAACATGCCGGTCCCGACGGCCCCGCCGGGTGGCGGCGGTGGATTTGGGGGTGGGGGTCCCGGCTTCGGTGCGCCCATGGAGAAGGCGGCCGAAGGTCGGGCGAATCGAGCCCTCGGGGCCGACCGCGATGGTCGCCGTGAATACGCCGACGCCGTTTCCAAGAAGCTGAAGCAAGATCTGGAACTCGGCCGTAGCGTCCAGTCCGTCGCGTCCGCGTCGGCCCTCGGCGACTACTACCAATATGTCATCGATCGACCGGTCGACCTCGCTCGTCAAAAGTCGGCGTTGTTACCGATTGTCAACAAGGATGTCGAAGGGAAGCGCGTCAGCATTTACAATCCGGTCGTCCATCCGAAGCACCCCCTCCTGGGGCTGCGCTTCAAGAACACAACCGGCTCGCCGCTTTCGCAAGGGCCGATCACCGTGTTCGAAGGCTCGGTTTACGCTGGCGACACGCGGGTACTCGATCTGCAACCCGACGAAGAACGGCTCGTGAGTTACGCGATCGACCTCGGCACGGAAGTCGCCGCCAAGAACGGCAACAGCACGGCCCGAATCACCAAGGTGACGGCGGCGAAAGGGATCATCTACACGACGACCCTGTTCCGCGAAGAGCGCACGTACGACGTTTCGAATCGTTCGACGACCGATCGCACTGTTCTGATCGAGCATCCGAACCGCAAGGACCAGGGCTTCAAGTTCGTCGGCACCAACAAGCCGAAGGAAGAGGCGGCCGATGTGTACCGCTTCGAGGTGCCCGTCGCGTCCAAGAAAGACCTGACGTACGCGGTGATCGAGGAACGCGAAGCGGGCTCGAACATCCAGCTCACGAACCAGGCCGACGACACGATCCGTTATTTCATCAGCTTGAAGGAAGCGCCGGAGTCCTTAAAGGAGAAACTCCGCGACGCGCTCAAGATCAAGTCCACCTGGGACACGTTGCGTCAGGACATCGAAGTCGCCGGCCGGCGCATCCAGACCATCACGACCGACCAGAAGCGGGTCCGCGACAATTTGCGGGAGACGCCAAAGGAGTCGCCGTTGTTCCAGCGTTACCTGAAGACGCTCGAAGAACAGGA
>JANLUE010000087.1:0-2510 GCA_031363325.1 Gemmataceae bacterium | reverse complement strand
CACGCGGACTTGTGAGACCAGCGCTCGATTCGACACGTTGACCAGTCGCACATCGTAGGCGGTCGCCCCGCCGACCGAGGTCCAGGCGATCGTCGGGCGCAGGTCTGTGGTGTCGGAAGTCGGGGCCGTGATCCGCGGCCGCTCGACCGTGAAGTCGCGGAGTTCGCTCCAGGGGCCATCGTGGTAGGCGAACTGGGCTCGGACGATGGCGCGGTAATCGTGGCCCGAGACCAGGTCGCGCGGCGGCGACCAACTCGTGCCCGCTTGCAGCGTGCGATAAATGAACCTGCCGGTCGTTCGATCGGTCAGGCGCACCTCGTAGCCGAACGCGCCGGCCGGGGCGTTCCAGGAAATCGTTGGCCGAAGTCCGGTCGTCGCGCCGGAGGCCGCTATGTTCACGGGCACTTCGCTGGGTGCCGATCCTTCGGACTGGAATGCGGCCCAGGCGTTGCGATTCGAGATCGTCACCGTGCGCGTGCCGACGATCGATCCGTCCGATGCTTTCGCAGTAATCGAGTACGTTCCGTTCGCGACGTAACGCGAATAGACACCGCGACTGCCCGAATCGATTGACTCCGTGACGGTTCCATTTGGCCCGGCGATCGACACGGTTGCGGCGATCCCTTCGCCCGCGTCGAAGGAGTCGTTCGAGTTTCCGTCGCGATAGACGAGGCCCGTGATGTAACCCCCGGTACCGCCCGGTCGAGTCAGGCCGAAACGGTGGGTCGACACCGTCGCTTCGCCGATCTTGTCGCGAACTTCGCCGGGGCCTTCGTACAGATCGATGTCGAGGCCGATCGCGTTGTAACCGCCGACATCCGAGGCCATCACGTTTTTCAGGTGGGCGAGGTTCGGCGAATTCACTTCAACAACATAACTAATTGTGTCGATGAATGCGGCCCGCTCCTGAAACTCGACGAGCCCGATTCGGCCCGCCTTCAGCGCGGCCTTCGAGTGGGCGAGCAAGCCGTACGTGTAGCCGATGTCCTCGCCCCAGCGCGTCCACGCACTGCCGAGGCCCCAGGCGTCCGGGTTGCCGCCCTTGTAGCCCGTGTTGTAGTTCGGCAGATACGCCTTTCGCGTCGCGTCGGTCGCGGTGTGTTCGAAGGCGTGGCCGCGCATCCAGTCGTTGTGCCCGGCCGCGCGATCGGCGAGCGTCGCGTCCCAGCCGAGTGGGCCGACGGCCGGCGTGGCTCGCAGGAAACGAATCGCGGCGGAGTAGTTGGCTGGTCGCGCCGCCCCGTTGATGAGGTTGCGCAAGTCGGCGGCGACGGGGTCGTTCGCCGAATATCCGAAGGCGGCGTCGGTGCCGCGACGAAGGTGATCGAGTTCGGTCGCGAAGCCGGCGGGGTCCTGACGAAGTTCGTTGATCAGGGCGAAGGCGAAAGCTTCGTAGGGCTGGTCGATGGCGGCGGCGGGCGCGTCGCGGCCTTCGAGCGCCTCCAAGCGGAGCGTCGGCATGCGGAGGTTTCCTCGGCCGTCGATGAACCCGACGGCGCGTATCATCCCCGGGGCCCCGGAAAATGAGCGGGGCGCGTCGAGGCGTTTGGTCGAGCGAGAGGCAATCCAACGGAGAAGGGCAACCAATCCGTCGGAGCGAAAGTCGATTCCGAGCGAGTGGAATCGACCGCACGGCATACTATGCCGCGCCGACGGAATCGAGGCCGATGCGGCCCGGCAGAAACCGGGAATCGGTCCACGCTACGACTGGATTTCTTGGCCGAGAGGTGAGCGGACTATTTGGCCCGAACGATGTCCTTTGCCTCAATCCGAAATTTGAACTCTCCCGCAACGCCGACGTTCTTTCCCGGAAGCACCAAGTCGACATACTTTGCTTCCGCGCTCGGCGATTCAAAGACGAGTAAATCGCCAATTGTCTTGCCCGGCGCGAGTGTATCGAGCACGGTGCGATCCTTCACGTTGTTGCCGAACCCGAACGTGACGCGCTTCAATTCGTTGCCCCGATCATCGACGAGTTTCGCCACGGTCTTCGCCGCGTCGAGGTCGGGCACCCACGAGTGATACTCGGCCCCGCGACCGTTGCCCGTGTGCTCGATTCGCACCGCGATCATCAGACGGGGCTCGTCGGAGTACGTGATCGTGCCATCGACTTGCTTGAGCGGCACTTTCCCAACGCTGACCTTCTTCAACGACACACGAACGTGGCCAACGAGTTGGCCGCTCTCAGGCGGCTTGGGCGCGGCCTTTGGTTCATCAACCACGGTCTTCGATGGACTTGCCGGAGCGACCGGGGACGTTGTGACGGCCGGCTTGTCGCAGCCGACGAATGCGAAAACGAAGCACGCGATCGCGGAAAGGTGGCGCAAACCGGATGACACTACCTAAAAACGCAAACAAACTATCTCATTCTTGAACGGATAGCTTCTCAAACGCCTGGTTGATGAACCAGCGGTGTCTTTCGCGCATTCTTTTCTCGGCGATGTCGTCAGCAGCCCATTCGCTCAATGTAGAAGCTGGTCGCAAAGCGGCGAACAGATCCCAAACTGGCA
>JANLUE010000080.1:0-4622 GCA_031363325.1 Gemmataceae bacterium | reverse complement strand
GGGGGCGGGGTTGGGGCGGCGCGTGGTGGGGACGGTTTTGTTTACCCCAGACACAATGGGGCGCTACCCCCCTTTAGGCTACCGACCCCCGCGCGGCGCTCCCCGCCCGCGTCCGTAACAACTGTTAATGTGCATCGCATTCTTCGGTACTCGCGTGACGCGCTCGGCTAGCGCCTCGCGGCTAACGACCTATGACAAACTGGTCACCAAGACGACAGTACCAATCGCGCACGCCGCGATAGCGCCGAACAACGTCATTGCCAAGTGCGTTCGGTAGTTGATCTCCATTCTTGGCCGACCGAACTCCAGCTTTCGTAACAGTCGCTGGATGGCGTTCGGATTCGCCTGGCGATGCATTTGCCGGGCCACCGACGTTCGACAGAACGCGATGCCGAGCAGACCGGCGCCAGCCCAGGTTGCACCGAACCAAGCAAAACTGAGCTTCTTGCCCTGCAACTGCGCCCAACCCTGAGCGTCGGCCACGCGAAGCAACCAATGCACCAATAGCGCCCAACCGACAATCGCGGCGATCAAGACATTGACGCGAATACGACACGCTCGGTCGTAGGGAATCGGTGTCAGGAGTCTGGACCACATGGGTTCACGGTGTTACGCCACGGCGATCGCGAGACGAAGGCAATTTTGGACTGCCTCCCAATCTCTGTCAGATAATCTCCCGATCACCTGGTGAATTTCTTTCGTCGGGAGACTGTAAAGAAACGTCCGATAGGCGGAAGGCGCACGCAGGCCAGCAGATTTCCAGTCGATCAGAACATGATCGGTCGGAGACGTTGCTCGCACAATTTGGCCAGTGACAAGTCCGACCACAACGTCTCCGCGTGTTGCTTGGTAAAGCGACGTCGAAACCACAATGGTCGGCCGAGCCTTTGTTCCGGTAACTCCCGGAATTGCCGCAACCACCACGTGTCCTGGGTCGAGTTTCATTTGTTAACCTCAGCGTCATAATCGATTCCCCAGTCCTCGTTGGGGTATTCCGCTTCGATACGTCGCATCACTGCGATCTGTAAGTCACGAATATCTTCGTCCGTCCAATCACCGTAGTCGACAGCCTCGGGGGTTTGTTGATCGCGCAGGTTCCGCGCGAAGTCCAATACCTGCCGCGCCATGTCCTGAGGCATGGCTTCGACCACGCGCGTCAACTCCGTCAATTCCGCAGTCATTTGAACTCCTTCATTCGACCCGTTGGGTCGAACGCTAAACTTTAGACGTCCGCGCTCAATCCTTGCGCCATTTTGATTTCGGTTCCGTGGTTGACTGTCCAGGCCATCTTGTGCGTCACGGTTTCGACCAGGCCGGCGGCGCTGGGGTGGCCGTTGCCGCTCTTCTTCACTCCACCGAACGGTAAATGAACTTCCGCCCCGATGCAAGGCAGGTTCACGTAGCCCATGCCGAATTCGCATTCCTCGCGGAACAGCCGCATCGTCCGGAAGTTCTCCGTGATCACCGCCATCGAGAGGCCGTAGTCCGTGTCGTTGTAAATTCGCACCGCGTCTTCGTTCGTCCGGAAGGGGATCACCGCCACGTGCGGGCCGAACACTTCCTCGTGGATGCACCTTACCGCCGGGCCATGTTCGATCTGATAGACGAACGGCGACAGATAGCAGCCGTCCTTGTGGCTCGCGTCCGTCATGCGGCCGCCTTCGACTAACACGCGGGCCCCTTCCGTTTGAGCGAGTGCGTTGTAGCTCAGTACTTTCACGATGGCCGTCTCGTTGATGACCGGCCCCGTGAACGAACCCTCGTCAAGGGGGTCGCCCACACGCAAGCGTCGGGCGGTGGCGGCGTAGCGTTTGGCGAATTCATCGACGATCGATTCGGCCACCAGGATTCGCCCGGCCGACACGCAGCGCTGGCCGCTCGTCTTGAACGCACTGAGGACCGCGGCGCTCACCGCAATGTCCAGGTTCGCGTCCGCACACACGATGACGGCGCTCTTGCTGCCCATCTCGGCCGCCACGATTCGATCGTGGAAATCGGCCGACAGTTGCTGAATTCGCCGACCCACATCGTAACTGCCAGTGAACAGCACTACGCTCACGTCCTTGTTGCGCACCAGCGCCTCGCCGACCGAACCATCGCCGTGAACCAGGTTGATCGTCCCGCTCGGGAAACCCGCCTCGACGAACAGTTCGACAATCCGCTGGCCGACCCCTGGGGTGTCTTCGCTCGGCTTGAAGACGGCCGTATTCCCTTCGACGAGCGACGGCCCGAGCATCCACAACGGCACGGCGAACGGGAAGTTCCACGGTGTGATGACCGCGACGACCCCCTTCGCCTTGCGGCGGATGAACGCATCCTTCTCGCCGATCTCGGAGGCGACGATATCGCCGATCGGCATCCGGCCGGTGCCGAAAACGTACTGCACCATGTGCAGGCCTTCGATCACTTCGGCCCGGCACTCGCCGAACGTCTTGCCGCACTCGTGGGCCATCAGTCGGGCGATCGCGTCCGTGTCGCGATGGATCAACTGAGCAAGTCGATCGAAGCACTCGGCCCGGTGAATGCGGCTCGTTCGTCGCCAGCCGGGGAACGCATGTTTCGCCGCGCCCACCGCGTCGTGTGCCAACGTCGGCGTGCCCAGTGGAAAGAGGCCGACGATCTCGTTGTGGTTCGCGGGGCTACGGCTCGGGAACGTGTCGGTTCCGGCGGAGACCCAGTGGCCCGCGACAAAGTGCCGACCGGTAACGCGTGCGATGGACATCGGGCCGCCCTCCTTGATGGGCCGGGCTGAATTGAGATTGGTGAGAGTATTATACCACGCTTCAAACGCGATACATCGCCCGCAGGGCCGGCCGGGACAACGAAGGCATCAGTCCGAGGGCACGCACGACGAACTTCGTCAACGCGGGTCGGCGCAGCATCGCGGCCGTCGCCCGGCACACGAACTGGCGGCCCTTCACCGCGCGACGATAAGTTCGTTCCCATTCGGCCAGATCGCTCGGCCGCCACGAGTCGATCGACCGAACCGCTATCGGCGCAAGCAAGGCCGCACCAGCCAGGGCCCAGGCCATGCCTTCCCCAGTGAACGGCTCAACGTACCCGGCCGCGTCGCCCAGGACGAACAAGCGTTCTTCGCCAAGGCGCGGCGCCGAACGAGTCAGGTGGGGCGTCCCCTTCCAAGGCAACGATTCGAGGTTGGGTATCGCCGGGAAGCCGGCGCTCGCCAAGGTTGCGACGGCAAGCGGACCCGGCCCGCCGCTGGCCTTCGCGGCCCGGGGGTCGAACGCGGCGGCCACGTCGAGTCGGCCATTTTCGATTTGCACGAGGCCCACGTAGCCGGCCGAGCCGCAGGCCATGTAGATCGTGTTCGGCCGGTAGTCGCGTGGGAATCCGTCCGCGATCACGCCGGCCCCGATCCGTGAGCCGTCGTTTGGGATCGCCCCGTTACTGGCATCGACCCGCCCGCCGAGGCCGGTTGCCGCCAACACGATTCGAGCCCGCACCTCGAGCTCCGAGCCAGCGCGACGAAGTTTGACCGTTCGACGATCGTCGAGAACCGGCCCGATGGTTGCCAAGGTTTCCGAATGAAACCTGGCACCGGCCGAAATCGCTTGATCGATCAAGGCCTGGTCGAACGCGGCTCGCGAGACGGCCGAACCGGTTGGGAGCGGCAATTCCGCCGACGATCCGGCCGAACCAAGCCGCAGCCTTCGAAGTGGCACGCCACCAAGCTTTGGCACGAGTTCGCCGAGCCCGACGCGGTTCAACACCCCCAGGGCACGGGGGTTTAGGCAACAACCGCAAACTTTATAGCGTGGAAACGAACTTCGATCGACCAGAAGAGCGTTCGCCCCAAGTCGAGCGACCTCGCGCGCGGCCAGCGCTCCCGCCGGGCCAGCTCCGATCACGACGCAGTCCCAATCGACAATGGACATGTCTGCCATGTTAGTGGCGCAATCCCGACGTTCGCGCAAGTCCGCACACGCGGCAGATCGTGTTCTAAGGTTCGGTACGGAATATTCCGCACAACCAGCCCGTCCCCCTACTGGTGTCCGATGCAAGCCCGCCTGGCATTAATCAACGGCGAGGCCCGCCCCAACGTCGTGGACCTGACTCCCGAGAAGCCGATCTCCATCGGCCGGAGTCGGGACAACTCCATCGTTCTGCCGCAGGACGAGCAGGCCTCGCGCCTGCACGCCCGCGTCTACTTCGAGGACGGTCGGTGGCTGCTGCGCGACTTCGGCCTCAACGGCACCCGGATCGACGAGTCGCGCGTTAACCAAGTTGCCGAACTCGCCGATGGTAGCGAGATTCGCATCGGCGAAGTCAAGTTTCGCTTCGTCTTTCCGGACGCGGCCGCCTCGCAAGTTCGGGCGACCGCTGTGACGCGCGTCCCGGTCGTCGAGCGTCAGACCGTCGCCGAAGGGCACTCCGTCCCGCTAACTTCGACTCGATTCTCGACCGAGGAACTGACGGCCCTCAGCCAGTTCATGCAATCGGTCGTCGAAGCCAAGGACCCGCACGATCTCGCCCGCGTCACGATCCAGGCCTTGTTCTACCAGACCGGGGCCGCGTTCGCCGGGCTGTTCACGCTCGACCCGACCGACCCGTTGCCGAAGATCGTCTGGCCGGACACGGCCCCGATCGACGAGCACATGGCC
>JANLUE010000068.1:0-4346 GCA_031363325.1 Gemmataceae bacterium | reverse complement strand
CTCTACGTGACTCGGGTTTAATTCCGCTTGAAATATAGGAGTTTGACTCGGCGCGGAAGACGCTCGTTCGCCAATCGTTGCGAACGCGCTCCCGGCCGCTCCGCGGAACTACCTGGAAGGCGCTCCAACTGACTTCACTTCGCGCCCACACAATACAGTGCCTTGTCCGTGCGCAGGAAGAGCTTCCCGCCGACGATCGCCGGGCTCGCGTTGAAGGTACCACGTTCGCCGAGGGAGTTCGTCGCCAACAGTTCGAACTTCGGCTTGGCGGCGACCACGTAGGTGAGGCCGTTCCGGGCCGGATAGTAGATTCGACCGTCGGCCAGGACGGGCGAGCCATAGACCTGATCGGCCCGGCTGATTCGTTCCTCGTAAACGACTTCGCCGGTTTTCGCGTTGGCGCAGAAGGCCATGCCCAGGTTGTCGTGCATCCAGTACAGATGGCCGTCGTGGTAGACGGGCGACGAAACGTTGCTGCCCTTCTTGCTCGTCCAAATTCGATGCGTTCGCGTCACATCGCCTTCCCCGCCGAGCTTGATCGCGAGGCCGCTGCCGGGTCGGCCGCCGAGAACGTACGCGATGCCATCGTGTGCCACGATCGACGGCACCATGTACCAGGGGATGTCCGTCGCGCAGCGCCAGAATTCCTTGCCCGTGGCCGGGTCGATGCCGAGCACTTGACCGAACTTGGCGACGACCAGTTCCGTTCGATCGCCGGCCTTGGTCACGATCGGCGAGTTCCACGATTCGTTGAACTTGCTCAGGTTCCAGACTTCTTTTCCGTTGGCGGGATCGAGCGCGATTAACTTTTCACTCTCGACGCTCGCGTTCACGATCAACCGTTCACTCGCCAGAAGAAGGGACGCACCCGAGCCCCAGCCGTTCAGCCCGGACCCGACATCGGCACGCCACAATTCTTTGCCCGCGTGATCGAACGCCAACACGCCGGACTTGCCGAAGAACACAAAGACGCGCGAATTGTCGGCCGTCGGCGTGCTTGAAGCGTAGCCGTGGCCATCGCGAATCGATTCCTGCTCGGGAAGCTTCGGCTCGATGTCCCGCGTCCAGGCGATCTTGCCGGTCGCCCGTTCGAGGCAAACGAGATGCAGCTTCAGGTCTTTCTGCTCGCCGCGCGCCTGGCCCGGCACGTTGTACCCCGAGTAACACGTGACGAAGATCTTCTCGCCGACGATCACCGGCGTCGACGTGCCCGCCCCCGGCAGATCCGCCTTCCAGACCACGTTCTCGGTCGCCGACCACGTGAGCGGCAGGCCCTTGGCGTTGCTCGTGGCGGTCCCGTCGTTGCCACGAAACGCCCGCCAGTCGTCCTGAGCGCGAGCGGTCGCGAACAGGGCCAGTGCGACGATCGAAGAGAGGAGAGTTTTCACGGTTTGGCGTTCCCGGATTCGGGCATTCAGCGATTGCAGTGTACGGTTGGGCCCCGATTGAGGCCACGACCCCGGTCGAGCGCTGAATCGCGTTAGCGGTTCGAGCAGGTCGGGGTCGCGGCGAACTCCAATTCACAAACCGGATCGGGTTTAGGCTATTCCATCCCCTTCGGGTCGTTGTCGCGCAGCCATTTTTCCCAATAGTCGCGGCGTCGGAGGTCGGAGCCCCCGTTCAGTTCGGTCGCGGGGATTCGGCCGAGGGCGTCCTTGACGGCCGCGTGGGCGGCGAGGCCGCGCTTCGACCACTCGGCGACGTTCGTTCGCTTCACCAGAGGGTCACCGGTCTTGTCGTCCTGGGCAGCGGCCACGGCGAACGCACACGTTCGATACAGGTTGCCGAGCGCCTCGAGCTCGTCCGCCTTGTCGCGGTAGCGGGCGGCGAGTTTCTCGAATCGACCGGCCGCGTCGGCGTATTGACCGAGGAAGAAGGCACAGTCGGCCGTCCAGAACATCGTCTTCCGGATCACGTCGGCGTCCGGAATCGCGTCGGCGGTCAGGGCTTCTTCGGCTTTGCGGAACTCGTCGAACGCGGCCTGCAATGCTTCGCGATAGGCTTCGTCGGCTTTGGCCAGGTGGTCCTCGACGCGGGTCTGTTCCTGTACGTACAGGTTCACGTTGCGGGTCTCAATACGCTCGGCGTCGAAGCGGCGAATCTCGGCCCGGTCCGTTTCGATCTTGCGAGCCTCAATCGAAGCCCGTTGCCGAAAGACTTGCCCGAGTTGATATCGTCCCCGCGCGGCCCGGGGGCTCGTGGGATAGGCCGTCAGCGCCGCCTTCAAGCGAACTTCCGCGTCCGACCATTGCTTGGCGACGAGGTGCGTTTCGCCGAGCAAGTAAATGGCTTCTTCGCGAACCTTCGGGTCGGCGGGCGTTGAGTCGGCGACTTCCTTGAGCATCGGGATCGCCGTCGCCGCGTCGCCGTCTTCGAGCAACGCCGCGAGTCGAACCTTGACGCGCAAACCGTGCGAGCCGGGCTTGTCGGCCGCGTTCTTGAACGCCGTGCGTGCCTGAGCCTTGTCGCCGGCCGCGAGGTAGGCGTCGCCGACTTCCGTCCAGACGACACCGGCCCGATCGATCGGGTAGGTCACGAGCCGCTTCGCGATGTCGCCGAGTAGGACGAGCATCTTGGCGCGATCGTTCGACTTGCCGAACAGCTCGGCCGCTCGGCGCAACTGATCGACGCCTTCGGCACCGGGCGATTCGACCCCGGCCGACTCGAACGACTCGGCGGCGACGCGGAAATGTTCACGCGCGGCCATTGGCTCGGCCGCCGCCCAGGCGACGTGCAACTCGGCCATCAAGCGTTGATGATGCCCCGCGACGGCCACCCGGGCGTAGGCTTTGATGATTCGCTCGGCTTGCGCGAATGAACCACTCTGTTGGGCTCGTTGAATCGCGTCCACGCACACGCGCTTGGCGTCAGCGATCGGAATGTGTTTCTTGACGGCTGCGATGTCGCCCGCGAAGGCCGACTCGAGCGAAGTGACAATTGAATCGAGATTTGCAGATGGGTCCTTGAGCGCGAGTTCCGCCATGCGAAACGTCGCGGCCGCCGAGCCGGGGGCATCACCCTTGGTCACGGCCTTCGCCGCGATTTGGGCATCGGCCGGGCGGTCGAGCCGGGCGTACGCTTCAGTCAGGCGAACGAGTGCCTCGGACTGTTGCGCTTCCGTCGCACCCCGCATGTCGCGGACCTGTTCCCACAACTTCGCGGCCGAAGACCAGTCGTTGGCGAGCTGATGTTGTTTGGCCAATTGCATGCGGGCACCGGCCAGCAGTTCCGGCGGCGCGTCAGCACCGACGCGTTCGAGCACCTTGCGCGCTTCGTCCGGTTCGTTCAATTTGGCGTGCAAATCGGCGAGGCGAACGCGGGCCTGGTTGAGGGCGCGGGCGTCGGCCCGACCCGAGACGTGCTTCAGGAACTCGCGCAGGTTGTCGCGTGCGAGCGGTTCGTTCGGTGGCGTGGCGGCGAGATGGAGGTCCGCGAGCAAGCGGTGTCCTTCGGCCGGGTCGTCGCCGGCCGGCAGATATTGAGTGAGCGCCTCGATCGTCCGTTGCGGATCGGTTCCCGGCGTGTTCGCCCAGGCCCGCGCGAGCCGGTAGCGAAGTTTCTTCTGGTCGGCCTCGGGGACCGTCGGTTCGTCGGCGAGCGCTTCGAGGTGCTTGAGCGCGAGCGCCCAGAACTCGGTGGCTTCGGCCGACGAGGTCGTCGCTTCGGCGAGCGCCACGTAGGCGCTGCCGAGTGCGTACTTGACCGGAATCGCGAGGTCGGCCGGCGGGTCGGCCTTGGGCATCCGACGGAGAGCCGCTTGAATACGATCGACGTCGGGCGGCCAACGATCGACGGCCGGGCGCAAGGTCACGAGCGCGCGGCGATACTGTTCGGGCACGGAGGGACGCAGGCGCTCGCCCGAATGCCAGAGTGCGAAGAGCCCGGCCAGCCCGACGAGGAACGTCGGAACCTGCCAGAGCCGGTGCGTGCGATCGCGGGAGACGGCCGGGTCCGTGGCCATGAGTGGTGCGTCCTGCGGGAACGGCCCGCGCGTCGTGCGGCGGGATCGTCAGGCGGGGGAGTTTAGACCGATTGGGGGAAAGCTGTCAAGGGCAGTCAACGTTCGGTCAATCACCAGAGAACATCTTCGCCACCACGACCGCTCGCTCCTCATCGCACCACCGGGAACTTGAACGTCGACTGGAGCGGCACGCGGCGGCCCGTTTCTTGCGATTCGCGCGTGGCCTGAATGATCTCCAGAACGTGCAACGCATGTTCGGGCGTGATGAGCAGTTGCTTTCCAGTCGCGAGGCTCTCGGCCGCCAGCGATGCGCCCATCTACCACACAAAGTGGGATTTGTCGAGGATCGACGACATGGCGGCACGCAACTCCTTTGCTAAACCCA
>JANLUE010000067.1:0-4505 GCA_031363325.1 Gemmataceae bacterium | reverse complement strand
AGGCCGCGCCCGTGACGGCCATCGACAAGGATCTGAACCTGTTGGTCGGCGGCATGCTCGAGTTGATGTACCGTCACGAAGGGCTCGGCCTCGCCGCCCCACAAGTCAACGTGCCGGCCCGGGTGCTCGTCTTGAACTTCGCCGCCGACCACAAAGACAAGACCCACGAATACGTGGCCATCAATCCGGTCATCATCGAAACTTCGAAGCAGATCGTCGACGATCGCGAAGGTTGCCTCAGCTTTCCCGATCTCTACGCCAAGGTTCGCCGCTCCAAGAAGGTGAAAGTTCAGGCCTACAACTTGAAGGGCGAGTTGTACGAGATGACCTGCGAAGAACTGCCGGCCCGCGTCTGGCAGCACGAGATCGATCACCTCGAAGGGTCGCTGTTCATCGACAAGATGGGCATGGTCGGGCGAATGAGCAGCAAGAAATACCTCCGTCAGTTCGAAGACGAATATCGGGAGGCGCAACAGCGCGGCGAGATACCCCCCGACCTGGGGCCGAAGCTTTAGACGATCAGTGGTGGAAAATCATCGGGTTCGCGTTGGCGAAGGCCGTGAGTTCGAGCTTGAGCGTTTTGGCGAGTGTCGCGTTCGGAACGCCGCGGAGATAGTTGAAGTACGACTTGCTGAGCAGGGCCGCCTGGCGTGCTTTGACCGTGTTCGGAGCCACGCGATAGATCTCGTAGAGCCCGTGCCCTAAGCCGCCATCGACCAGAAAGCGACTCTTGAGTTGCGCGAGCGACGCCCCGCCGAGCAACTTGCCGAAAAGGCTTTCGCTGAGTTGGCCGAACATCACGGACGGAATGTTGGCCTGAATCTCGGCGGGCCGACCATTGGGCATGGCGATCGCGAAGTTCAGCCCCGAGTAGCCGCACGGCGAGGAGTGGCCGAACGTCTCAACGTCCCTGAGGATGCCGAGCCCGTTGCTCGCTCGACAGCGCCGGCGAATCTCCGCCTGGACGCGATTGAGTGCGACGAGGTCCGGGGCGATGATCGTCATTCGGACCGCGTCCCGCAAATCGAACCAGTCGCCACCGCATTCTCCCTGGACCTTCTCATTCGCCCGGCCCCGGTCTTTGATTGGGCCGAACAACGGCGTCGCCCCGCACGACTTCGCGATTTCAGAGCCGAGTGACCGAAGTGAAGCGTCGGTCGCGGCCGCGTCGGCGAACAGGCGGTTCGCGATGCCGTCTTGGGCCTTCGTGCGAAGTTCAGTCATCAAGTCCATGGCGATTGGTCTCGTGCGAGAAGGAGTACCTGAGTTCTCCATAGCACTCGCGTGCGGACCGCGCCGGGCCGACGACAAAATCCAGTTCCAGTTGTCAGATTGCGTTATGGAGGGGCCGAACGAAAGATCGGTTGCGGCGTGAAACGTACCGGTTTTGTGGGACAGGTTTCCAACCTGTCGGGACCGCAGAGAGCGTCTCCAACGCTTCGGACAGCTTGGAAACCTGTGCCACAAAACCGGGCTCCGGGACGATTCGCTCGCCTATTTCTTCGGCGGCCCGGCGGGCACCAGGCGCTGGATGCCCATCGAGATTTCGATCTGATCGAGCGATCCGTTGCGGTCGCGGTCCCAGGCCTCGAACAACTTCTTCATCCCGATCGTGAACTCCTCGGACGAGACGCGGCCGTCCTTGTTGATGTCGAGCAAATCGAGCAACGGTTTCGCGAGTTGATTGCCCGGGCCGGGCGGTGGGGCCATGCCGCCAAAGGCCATCACCGGCTCGGTGCCCTTACTCTTGCCGGCGAGTTGATCGTTCACGGAAGTCGCTCGCTTCGCGACCCATTTCTCGAGCGATGCGTTCGCCCCCGTCGGCGGCGCGGGCAGGCCAGGAATGCCGAAGTCCGCTTCTTTGCGAGCCGTGGCCGACTTCTTTTCCTTGACCAACAAGTCCTTCACGATTGCTTCGACCGCCGCGACGTCCTTGCCGAACTTCGCCGGCGTGAACACGCTCTCGGCCAGCCGCTTGATTTCGGCACGGTAGGCCGACTTCACGTCCGGCATCGCCAGCAGTCGATCGATGAGCTTGTTCTCGCCCGTATGCGGATGGTCGATGCTCAACTCCGCGAGTTGATCCGTCGTGCCGAACAGAAAGAAGCCACCGAACGCCAGGTCGAGGTCCCAGGGGAAGAACGTGAACTGATTCGTGACCGGCGACAGGTACAGGTAATAGTTGTGCCCCAGGCCCAGGAAGCCATCGAGGCTCGAGAGGTACGTGTTCACGGCCAGGAATCGGGTAAACGATTCGACATCGAGGAACGAACGGATGTTTTGGCGGAACATCGCATCGTCGGACTTGTGAACGAGTCGCGTGAACTCGACGAGTCGCTTCCACTGGGCGTCCGACGCTTCCGACTTCAAGTTGTACGACTTTTCGTAGGCCGCCCGATCGTCGCCGAAGTGCGGCAGACCGCGAATTCCCTCGGGCTTCAACAACATGCCGGTCCCGTCTTTGAAGTGCGCCTTCAAGAACGACTTGTCGACTTGCTCGACGAGCGTGAACACCCCCAGGTACTCGTGGTCGAACTTGTTCGGCACACTGAGCGTCACTTCGGCCAGAGCGGTGCGACATGCGGGCACGCCGGCGGCGCGGAACAGCGCGTAGGCCGGCGCTTCGCGAGCGCGGGTCGGGTCGAGCGCCCCGTTGTTCAAATTGAACTTGGTCAGCCCGTGGAAGGCGAGCTTCTTGTCGTAGCGATCGAGGTCGAGCTTGAACGAGCGCTTGGCGCTGCGTTGCGACATGAGGTAGCTGCCGCTGCCCTTGTAGCGCAGGCCGACGCCCTTCAAGGCCTTCCCCTCCGCCTCGAAGTCGGCGTGAACGTAAGCGAACTCGAAGCCGAAGTTGCCGGCCCCGGCGTCCGGGTTGCCGAAGCCCGGCCCCTTCGCCCCCATCGCGAACGGGTTGATGGGCGGCGGGTCCATCGCCTTGTAGTCCTTGTCGGTCACCGACAAATGAAACTGATGCACCTTGGTGAGGCCGAACACTTCGTCGGCCGCCAGCGAGTTCGAGGCGGCCAACCCGAGCGCCGCGATCAGCGTGAAACGATACATGGAGAGACCGGTACGAGTTGCGAGTGGAGAGTTAGGAAAGCAAGGGAATGGTTAAGAAATCGTGAAGGTGGCGTGTAGGGGCTTGAGGCGTGGTTCGAGACGAGCGAGACTGGGATCGGGGAAGTGGCGCTCGCCGTCTGGATCGGAAGAGAACATAAGTCGCTTGAGGGCGTAGCCTTCCATGGCCGCCCCACGAGTTGCTTTCTACGCCCCGTACTTCGCGTCCGAATCGGCCAGGCCCGCACTCGCGGTGCTCACATTGCGAACCCGCTTCTCCGCGACTTCCGCACGGAATCGTTCGATCACGTCGGCCACGGGGATCGCGCCAAGGTCGCGCGCCTTCATGTCCTTGATCGATTCGTCCCGCAGCGAGACCGCGTTCGCCGATTGTTCCTTCTCGCCGACGATCAACAGGTACGGCACCTTCTCCAGCGAACCATCGCGGATCTTCGAGCCGATCTTCTCGGGCCGATAGTCGCCGGTCACGCGGAAGCCCGCGTCTCTCAGCGATTTCTCGACCGACTGGGCGTAGTCGTTGAATTTGTCGCTGACGGTCACGATCCGGGCCTGCTCCGGAGCGAGCCACAACGGGAACGCGCCGGCGAAGTGCTCGATCAGGATGCCGCAGAAGCGTTCCATCGAGCCGAACGGGGCACGATGCAACATCACCGGCCGATGCCGTTGGTTGTCCGCCCCGACGTACTCGAGGTCGAACCGGGCCGGCAGGTTGTAGTCGAGTTGCACGGTCCCGAGTTGCCACTCACGGCCGATGCAGTCCTTCACGATGAAGTCAATCTTCGGCCCATAGAACGCCGCCTCACCGACGCCGATCGAGTGGTTCAGCCCGGTCGATTGGACGATGTCGAGCAGGGTCTTCTCGGCCTTCTCCCACAGTTCCGCCGGGCCGACGTACTTGGAACTGTTTGGTTCACGCACGCTGACACGCACCCGATATTCGTTCAGGTTCAGCGTCTTCAGGATGAACAGGACCAGTTCGATCTCGGAACGAAGTTCGCCTTCGACCTGTTCGGGGGTCACGAACAGGTGGGCGTCGTCCTGGGTGAAGCCGCGCACTCGGGTCATGCCGCCGAGTTCACCCGATTGCTCGAAGCGGTACACGGTGCCGAACTCGGCCAGGCGAACGGGCAGTTCGCGATAGCTCTTCACGGTCGCCTTGAAGATCTGAATGTGATGCGGGCAGTTCATCGGCTTGAGCAGATAGCCTTCCTGCTCGGCCATCCAAGTTTTCAATACGCTCAGCCGCTCGTCACCGCTCGCCTTGCGATAGGACGCGACGAGTGCCTTCAGGTCAGTTGCGACCTGGGCCCAAGGGTAGCGTGGAAAATCGTCCGCCCCCTCGGGCAACTTCTTCTCGCTCAGGTCTTCGACGAGCGCCAGGAACTTCGCCTCGCGGTCCGCGTCGAGTTCCTTCTTCTCCAACAGGG
>JANLUE010000057.1:0-4465 GCA_031363325.1 Gemmataceae bacterium | reverse complement strand
GAAAGGCCGCCTTGGGCTCGGTCGCCGCCTTGGGCATCGGCCGGATCGTCGGCGCTCGATGGTCCGACGTGGCCGTCGGAGCGAACTGGCCCTCGGGGATGTGGAACTGAACTCCATCGCTCGTTCGCGTCACGTAGGCGTTGCCGATTTCGGTCTTCACCACGGTGTCGTCGGAGTCCGAGATGATTACCATTCCATCCATGCGCACGCTGGCGTGCGAAGTCGAGACGACCATCGGCGTGCCGACGCCGCCCCGCGTGTCGGCGCGAATCGAACCGCGTTCGAGGAACATTCGCCAATCGCCCGCGTCCGGGTCGATGCGAATGGAAGTGTCTTGCGAAAGTTCGATCCGGTCGCCGTCCGGCATCCAGACGACGGCCGTCCCCTCGGGGCCGGTGCGAACGCTGTCGCCAAGTCGGAGCTTCTGGCCGGGCACGATCGCCATCGGCCCCGTTGGTGTGTCGATGAACGCCTCGCCGCGAACTTCGGCGAGTCGGGCAAACGGCTCCGATGGGCCAGGCCACGGACCGCGTTCCGGCCGATGGATCCACCAGTTCGTCGCGAGCGCGATCAGAATCGACGCGGCGGCCGCGAAGAGAACGAGCCAGCGCGTGCGAGTTCGCGGCCGATTGGGCAGGACTGTTGAACGTTCGCGACCACGCGCCCATTCGATAATGCCGGCTTCATCGCGAGCGAGTTCGATCAGGCGCGCCGCCAAATCGGGCTCCGCCTTCAGGGAGCGCTCGACCTGGGACTCATCGGCCGGCGAGAGCTGATTCGACAAATAATCGAGCAGGCGACCGTCGTCGGTGTGGGCCACGGGCGACCCTCCGCGGAGTGGGGATACTAACTAAGGACTGTCGGGCATGGAATTGGGCTTCATAACTTTCTTGGAGCGATCGGAAAACTTCAGGTTTCGCTCGGAATGCAATTAAACTTCTTTTGTTTTTTGGGACATTCGTGGACATTTTGGGACAGTCGACGCCGCAAGAACGGGTCCGCAGTGATTGCGATTGGCCGGCATGACCCGGTCGCCAAAAAAAACATCTTTGTCATTTTTGTGTCAGATCGTGTCATTTTGTCGGACTTTCTCCGTAAGTCATTTGAAAATAAGTGGTTGTGGATTGACGGTGCCTGCGACACGTTTCCGTCTCCGGAACGAAGCCCTTTGGCCCTGATGGTCGGCGAAACGCCGGGAACTTCAGGCCCACCCGAGGGATAATGCGGCGCGTCGTTTTTCGCAACCCGCGGGGAACGGAATCTGGGAAGAATTTTCACGTCCGAGTGCCGGCGCATGTCGTTACCGTTCGCTCTCACGACAATTCCGGCTTCGCCAATGTTCCGCCACCATTTGCGCTCGGCTATCGGTTCCGTCGGGCCTCAACCCAGTTTGGAGTGAAACCTGGAGTTTGTGCCGAGGATGGGCCGGCGTATCCCAGGATAGCCCGCTGCGCGAACAACCCTGGATACGCTGCAAAAATTCCGGTTCTCCCCATGACCTGAGATTGACGATCACGCTCGCGGAACCGTTAGCGTTCCATACAGCGGAGCCGGTACGCGCCGCGTCAAGGCTTCGATGTAGTCGTGGATGTCCTTCGCCGGGGCCGTGCTCTCGGCCACAAGGACCATGCCATCGGCCAGCGTCGGCAAAACTTGGTCCGTGCTATCGAGTGTGACGGGCGGTGAAACCATCAGGACGAGCGAATAGCGTTCCTGCATCTCTTCGACGAGCCGACGGAATCGATGCGCGGCCATCACGCCATCGAGTTGCTTCGACAGGTCGCCGCGCGAATACTCGACCCCCTGGAGGGCCGTCGGCACGAAGCATTTGCCCGGCTCGACCGACGAGTTGCCCGTGAGGAAATCGTTAACGGCCGACACCATTGGCCCGGCCCAGGCGGGGTTCTCGACGGACGGTCGGGCGTCGAAGACCAACACGCGATCGCCGCGACCCGTCAGAATCTTGCCGAGGTCGCCGATCACCGGCGTCACGCGGAGTTGATCAGCCGTCGGCGCGAACAGCACGATGCCGCCGCGCTCGACGTTCTCTTCGGCAATGCGTTCGGCGAGCGCTCGGACCGGGCCGTTCAATTTCACGGCCGGCGGCGACTTCGCGACCGCCGGTTCCGGGCGAATTGGCACGAGGGGCGGGAGCGAAACCGTCCGCGGCACCGGCTTCGGACGTTCGACGACCGGGGGCAAGTCCGGCAATTTGACGACGGAAACTTCGAGCGGCAACTCGGACGGTTTGACTTCAACGACCGGCACTTCGATTCGAATTGGCTCGACGGGCATGGCTTCGGCAATCGGCTCGACCGTCGGCAACTCGGCCTTCTCTTCGATCGCGACCGGCGGAACTTCAACTTTCACCGGCTCGACGACGGTCTTCACCTCGGGGACAATCGGCTCCATCTCTTCGAACAGTCGAACCGGCTCCACGTGGCACAGGTTTTCAACCTGTGCAAAGTGATTCGCTGTCCCCACAGGTTGAAAACCTGTGCCACGCGGAACCGGTTCGACGGGCGTCGGTGGAACGGGGTCCACCTTCTTGATCGGCTCGGCTGGCCCGACGACCGGGAGTCGGGTGGCTGGCTTGGGCGGATCGACCGGCGCGCCGAAGTCTTCGACTCGTTCGGGCGGCCTGGAAGATTCGTCCTTCGGGGCCTGAATGTATGGCACGAGCGCGACCAGGGCGCGCGGCCGCGAGTCGGCGACGGCGGGAGCCGAGGTGGCGCCGGAAGTCCGTGGCGCGAGTTGCGGCAAGGCGAACATCGCGATGTAGGCCAGGAACGCGACGGCCGACGCAGCGACGACCCCCAGGGCCAACTTGCCCGCGTTGCTCGAATAGGGCGTGGCCGGCGCTTCAGCCGGCGACATCACGCGGAGGTCGTCCGCGTTGACGTCCTTGTTGAGTCGCGAGGGATCCTGAATCTGTTCGGCGAAGTCCTGCAGCCGACGCCGCAGGACGCCGATCATTTCGTCGTGCGGGCCGAGTTCGCGTTCGACGTCCAGCAACTCCGATTGTCGCTTTTTCTTTTCGGCGAGTTCGGTCGAAAGCCCGGAGATCGTCGCGGGCACGGCCGCCAGATCCTTCTTCAAGCGGTCGAGTTCCATCAACACGTCCCGGCGAACGACTTTGCCGTCCTTGCCCCGGAGGGCGGCGTACTGTTTCTTGGTATCGTCGAGTTGCTTCGACTTCGCCTCCCAGCGCCGAATGATGTCCTCGTTCCGCCGCAAGTTCAGCACGACCTCGTCGTATTCGGCCTGACTGATCACGTTGCGACGAAGGAGCGGCCGATATTGGATTTCCTTCGCGCCGTAGAGCGTGACGTTCGCCTTCGCTTCGTCGAGCATCCGTTCGTTCTGCAACTCGGCCTGGATGGCGTTCATCTGGGCCTGGAGGATCGCCAACTGCGAGTCGTCGACCTGTGGCTCCTTCGCGTCGGTTGGCGTGTCGCGAATTTTCTCGAAGTACTTGATCTGTTCCTTCAAGCCGTTCTGCCGATCGCGGGCAGTCCGAAGTTGCGTTTCGATGTCCGCGATCGTCGTCTCAAGGGCCTTTTTCTCGGTCGGTAGTTCGGCGAACCCCTTGGCGGTCGCCTCGTCGCGATATTGCTTCTTCTTGCGCTCGAGTTCGTCGGCCGCGGAGGATTTGTCCCGGACGAGTTTCTCGGCGTGGTCGGTTAGTGTCGCACGCCGAAACGTATCGCAATGCTCCAGGGCCCGCTTCAACAGTGCGTTCGCCACGTTCGATGCGACGGCTGGGTCCGGATGGTCGAAGCTCACGTCGATCAATTCGGACTGTTTGGAAATCTCAATCCGCGCGGCCTTGGCGAACTCCGCCTTGGGCATGTTCGGCAAATGCTTCTCGCGGACCGGATCGAGAACCTCCGGCGACTTGGCGAACTGCGAGATCGTCTGAATGCTCGGCGGCGTGTAGCCCGACTTTGGCCCGCCCCGGTAGTTGGCCGTGTAAAGAAGCTTGCCCTCGGCGCGATAGAGTGGCCGGGCGACCGTGGCGATCACCAGTCCGGCGATAACCGCCGTGGCGAACGCCCAGCCGATCAAGAGTGGCATGCGATTGCGAATCTCACGGCCGAACACGGCAAACAGGCGTGGGGCCTCGGCCGGCGGCTCGGGAGGGTGACCCGGAACCAGGATCCGCTCGCCTTTCGTGGCGACTTCCCGATTCTCGTACGGCTGAATTTGCATGTGACGCGATCTCGGTCGGCCAACGTCCGTGTTGGCGGCGGCAGGGCGCGAGTCCCCGAAGTTGGAGATTCTACCGAACATGCGGGCTTCAGGGAAAGGGCAGGTTGGGCTGAGGATCGCCGTTGACGTTGGGATCGGTGCCAGGTTGCGATCGAACGCTGTCAGCGACCGACCCAAGGGGGACCGCCGTTCACGGCGGTTTCGGCGAAGCCGTATTCGGCCCGCCGTTTACGGCGGGTATTTCGATCGACCC
>JANLUE010000056.1:0-1921 GCA_031363325.1 Gemmataceae bacterium | reverse complement strand
ATGATGCCGATGCAGATGAGCATGCCCGCCACAAAGCCCGCCGCGTTTTGTGCATTCATTCGCTGAACTCCTCGAAGCTATTCCTCAACCCGTTCCGCGTAGAACGCCGCTTCGCGGTCGAGCATCTTGGTCGTGCCCGCGATCGCCCGGCCATCGCCTGTGAACAGGTACCCGGAAAACGTTTGCGACGTCGCCGGGAACTTGATGGTGAAACTCACCGCGTGTTTGGCGGGGCCGGTCTTGCCCTGGACCTCGTATTCGCGGCCGTCCTTGTCCGAAGTGAGCATGCCCGTGATCTCGCCGGACTCGTTCACCTCCAGCTTCAAAACCCCCGACCGTCGGCCGTCGTCGTGCAGCTTGTATTTGCCGGCGAAGAAGCGCGTCTCGAAGGCCTCGCCGACCACGAGCTTGGCGGCCTTCTTCGGCACGACGCCGGCAATCGGTTTGGCGAGCGTGTACAACTTCGCTTCGCCGACGGGGCGGACCGTGAACTTTTTCGATTCCTTCTCGGCCGTGACAGCCAAGTCGGCCGGCAGGGGATCGGGAATCACCTGACCGATCTCAAGGCTCAAGCGCAGCCCCCGATACAGGTGCAGGTTCTGACCGGACGCTTGAACCGCGCGATCGGACGTGCCCTTGAAACACGAGTATTTGTCGACGAGGAGCAAAGGGGCCTGTTGATCGGCCCCGATCTTCTGCCGGGCCGGCTGAACGAGCAGCTTGGCCAGTCGTTTGTCGTTCGTGGCGACGATCAGGAACGCGGCCGGCGAGTCGGGCAACACGCCCGTGAGGTCTCCAAGCTGATCGGACGTGATCTCCTTCACTTCCTTCGCCGACCCATCGGCGATCGCTTTCGCGAGGACGGCATTCGTGTAGTGCTCGAACTGATCGGCGCGGGCGGTGGCGGCGAAGAGAAGGAGCATCGAGACATATCGCATTACGTTGATCCGAATTGGGTTCACGGGCCGCTCGTTGGGCTCGTCCTCGGACTCGCGATCGGCCTACCCCCTCGGTCTATGGACCGCCGACTTCGCGGCCCTGGGGAGGCCCCGCTTCACTCGCTGAATCAAGAGTCGCCAATCACTTCCGCAGCCTGGAAAGCGTCGGTGGTTGGCCCGACGGGGGAGAATTCGCGGCCAGAATCACGATAATCTCTCGATGGGTGTTGCTTCTATTCTTGGCCCCTGGGGGTCGATCGCCCGGCTCATGCCGGAGTTCGAGTCGCGCCGCGAACAGGTCGCGATGGCGGAGGGCGTCGCCAAGGCGATCGCCAAGCGACAGCACCTCATGGTCGAGGCGGCCACGGGCGTCGGCAAGTCGTTCGCCTATCTCGTGCCGGCCATTCAGGCGGCGCTGGCCGACAAGGAATGCAAGGTCGTCGTCTCGACGCACACGATCGCCCTGCAGGAGCAACTCGTTCGCAAGGACATCCCGTTCCTGCAAACCGTGATGCCGGAAGAGTTCCGGGCCGTCCTCGTGAAGGGGCGATCGAACTATCTGAGCAAACGGCGCCTGCGCGTGGCGCAACAACGGTCGGCCACGTTGATCGCCGACGACCGTACGCAACAGCAACTTCAACAGATTGGCCAGTGGAGCAAGCAAACTGCCGACGGCAGTCGGGCGGACTTGCCGTTCGTGCCGCAATCGGCCGTCTGGGACCTTGTCGAGAGCGATCACGGCAACTGCCTGGGCCGGCAATGCAACGATCACGCGGAGTGCTTCTACTACAAGGCCCGGCGCGGGTTGCACGGGGCCCAGTTACTCATTGTCAATCATGCCCTGTTCTTCAGCGATCTGGCCCTGCGCCGACACGGGGCCGGCTTTCTGCCCGATTATCAGGTCGCGATTCTCGATGAAGCGCACACGGTCGAGGACGTGGCGGCCGATCATCTCGGGTTGCAGATCAGCCAGGGGGCGATCG
>JANLUE010000163.1:0-4244 GCA_031363325.1 Gemmataceae bacterium | reverse complement strand
TGCGGGCACGACCACCCAGGCCTGGATCGCTTTGCTGGAGTAACTGTCGTGAACTGGGCTCTGACACGGTGAAGACGGGTCGATGGCCTATTTTTCGGCACCATCCGTTGCCCAGCAAATCGAGCGTTGGCGGGCCCTCTTGGGTGAATTGTTGTGACCGGCCATCAGAGAACATCACAACCACGATTCAAAATTCATGGAGCTTGGAAGCGGTCGATGGACCGATCAAATCGATGACCCCGTCGGGCTGCGGAAGCAATTCCCAGGGGCTTTCGGGCC
Source organism: Gemmataceae bacterium (assembly GCA_031363325.1). Taxonomy (GTDB): domain Bacteria; phylum Planctomycetota; class Planctomycetia; order Gemmatales; family Gemmataceae; genus SIAJ01. The sequence continues at coordinate 3,965 of JANLUE010000163.1, read as the reverse complement.
GAGTATGTTCTACAACCACACGGAACGATTCCGCACGGGCTCCACCCATGGCCGAACGCGACCTGAATGACCTTGGCGGCGACGAAGACGAAGATCGCCCGCGCTCGCGGCGACGTCGCGACGAAGAAGAAGACGACGACCGGCCCCGGCGAAGTCGCCGCGACGAAGACGACGATCGTCCACGGCGTCGGCCGTACCGCGATCAGACCGAAGACGATTATTCGGACGACTTTGGTCGCCGCCGCAACACCGACGGCATGGGCCAGGCGGCCATGTGGACCGGCATCGGTAGCCTCGCGGTGACGCTCTTGTCGATCGGCTGCACGTGCGTTGTCCCGCACCTGATTTTCGGTGTGATTCTCGGTGTTTTGGCCGGAATCGTGGCGATCGTCCTGGGATTCATGGCTCGATCGCGTTCGATCGGATCCGGCTATGGGCTGACCGGCATCCTGACGGGTTTCGGTAGTCTGTTGATCGGGATCGCGCTGACGATTTTGATTGTCGCGGTGGGCGTCGCATTCATGAATGCCATGCCGCCCCCACCACCAAATGCACCGAACGCGCCCGTGAACAATCAACCGAAGAAGCTTTAGCTTTCAGACCCGAGGTGTGCGATGTTACCGGTTCAACTGTTTGGTGCTCTCATCGTCGTGTTCGCGGCCGATCCGGTCGCAGACTCCACCAAGAAAGACCAGGCCCTCCTCGAAGGTGAGTGGTCGATGGTCTCCGGCGCGAGCGACGGGTTCTCGCTGTCGGAAGACCTCGTGAACGGGGCCAAACGCGTCTCCAAAGATGGCGTCACGACCGTGACGATCGGCGGTACCACGTTCATCAAGGCGAAGTACACCATCGACACGGCGAAGAAGCCGAAGACGATCGACTTCGATCTCCAGGACGGCCCCAACAAAGGCAAGAAACAACTTGGCATCTACGAACTCGACGGCGACGATTTCAAAGTGTGCTACGCCGCGGTGGGATTGCCGAGGCCCGATGACTTTACTTCCAAGGAGCGGAGCGGTCGCACGCTCGGCGTTTGGAAGCGCGTCAAGAAGTGATTTCGACATAACAGAAACTCCTTCGAAAGGACAACCGTGATTCGCTACCTCTCCCTCGCGCTTTTGCTCGCGATCCCCCTGTCGAGCCGGGCGGCCGACGACTGGCAATCGCTCTTCAACGGCAAGGACCTGACCGGCTGGGCCGGACGGGCCGACTTGTGGTCCGTCAAGGACGGCGCGATCGTCGGCTACACCAAGGACGGCAAAATCCCCGGCGGGAACAGCTTCCTCGTCTGGGACGGAACGGCCGACGATTTCGAACTGAAGATTCAGTACAAGGTCGTGGGCGGCAACTCGGGGATTCAATATCGGTCGAAGAGCTTTGACAAGGCCGAAGATTATCACATCGGCGGCTATCAGGCCGACATCGACGGGTCGAAGGGCATGGGCTACTACGGCATCACGTATGAAGAACGCGGCCGAGGAATTCTTTGCAATCGCGGCACGAAGACCTGGATCGCGGCCGACGGAGTTCGCCATGAGGAACGCATCAAGGACGCGGGCGAAATCTTGAAGTCGATCAAGGCCGACGAATGGAACGAATACGTCATCACCGCGAAATCCAATCACCTCTTGCAACAGATCAACGGCGTGACGACCGCCGAGGTGATCGACTTCCAGAAGGACAAACGCGCCCTGGACGGCAAGCTCGCGATTCAGATTCACGCCGGCATGGGCGAGATGTGGATCCACGTGAAGGACGTGAAGCTGAAAAAGCTGACCGGTTGCAAGGAACTGACGCCGGACGACGCGCCGATCTCCGAAAAAGCGAAGGCTCAGAAGAAGTGAGTGCCAATCGACCGTCCGGTTGAAATGAAATATCAACCGGACGATCGATACTCGATCCGTTTCGGCATGGGTGAGTCGCGGAAAGGTGCGATCACGTTGTGGCGGTGAAGGTCACGTTCTGGATGGCCGTGCTATCGCCGGCTTCGAGGCGGGCGTTGAAGCCGAAAGCTTTCACGATCTTGCCGGCCCCGATGGCCGCGTTCCAGAAGTTCGTCTTGCTCTTGAACACGTAGTGGTTGCCCGTGTGGCTGATCAGATCGACGTTCCACGAGTCGGTGATCTCGAAGTCGGCGTCGAATTCGACGGTCCAGGTCTTCGTTGTTTTCGTGCCGGTGTTCTTCAGGGTGATGTCGTTCGTGAAGCCATCGTTCCACTGCGAGCGGATGTCCTGTTGAACCGTCCCGGTCGCGGTGCCCCCGGTCCCACCCGTGTTGCCCGAACCGGAACCCGAGTCGCCGGCGTTCCCGCCGATCGTATCGTCTCCCCCTCCGCCGTTCACCATGTCCGCCACGTCGCCAGGGAACACCGCATCATTTCCTGAACCACCATTCACGATATCCCCGCCGGCCCCTCCGGCGACGACATCGTTTCCGTCGTCTCCGTTTAACGTGTCGTTGCCGTTTTCACCGAGGACCAGATCGTCGCCGAGCCCGCCCGAGAGATTGTCGTTTCCGTCTCCGCCGTACAGCGAATCATTGCCGTCCCCGCCGGCCATTTGATCGTTGCCGACCATGCCGTACAGTTCGTCGGCCCCTTCGTTGCCCTGAACGGTATCGCGGCCGTCCCCGGCGAACACGGTATCGTCGCCTTCGTCCCCGAAGATCAGGTCGTTGTCCGCTTCGCCGAGCAGTTCGTCGTTCCCTTCGCCACCCGAGATTTGATCGTCGCCGAGGTTGCCGAAGACTTTGTCGTTCCCAAGTCCGCCGTCCGCCGTGTCATCCCCGGCCTCGCAGAAGATCAGGTCCTTGCCGGCTTCACCCGAGAGATCGTCGTTGTCCGCGCCTCCGTAGAGCGAATCATTTCCGTCTCCGCCGAGGATCACATCGTCGCCGATTTCACCGAAGAGCTTGTCGGCCTTGGACCCGCCCGTGATCGTATCGTCCCCGTCTCGGCCGTAGAAATCGTTCGGCCCCGATCCGCCCGTGATTTGGTCGTCGCCGGCCCCCAGGATCGCCGTGGCTTTCTTGGTCACCGTCGAAAGGTCGATGACGTCGTTGCCGATTCCCGAGTTCACGTAAACGCGCGTCACTCGTGCGGCCGTGACGCTCGTGCGAAACACCGTGCCGTCCTTGATCCTCACGCCGGTCACGGAGATCGACGTGGCGTTCTGAACGACCGTGATGTTGTCGGCGGCCGACGTGCCGGTGACGGACAGGGTGCCTTGATAGAGAGTCGCGACGGCCGGTGCGATTCGATCGGTCAGGGCGTCGAGGTTCAACGAACGGGTCGGCCGCGAAGGCATGGAGGAACTCCGGCTGTCGGTGTGCGGGAAACGGGCAATGGCTGGTTCAGGGATTAAACCAGCCGGGGAATGCGGCGGGAAGTGGAGTTTGCCGAATGCATCAACTTTTTCGCATGAGACGAGCGGAAATAGGGCGTGCGCCGAATTTCCGGTTTGACAGCGTCCGAATCGTCAATTGTCCAGCTGCCAAAGGTTTCCATGGTCAAACGGACAGTAACTCCCGCTCCACCAAGCGGTTACGAAGCGTTGGCTTCGGTCGAGCGGCCCGTTCGGTGCGTTCCTGGCGGCAGGCGTCGAGGATTTCGGTCCGCAAGTCCCAATCGTCCTGGCCGCCGCAATCCCAGGCTCGGATGACGTGCGACGTGGCAGGGTTCAGTCCGGCAACCCGGCTGAGCCACATGATGCCCGCTTCTTGCGACAGGTCGGCCGTGACGGGGTGATGCCAGGCGAGGTGCGTCGCGAGACAGCCCATCGGCAAGGCGCGCGTAAAGGCCCCGTGGATCAACAATGGGCTACCGCTCTCGAGCAGTTGGATCAAGCGATCGAGGCCCGCATCGGTGGCGTGCGGGAACCAGCCATCGCGCAACTCATTCAAACACGGTGCACTCATCATGACCCGTCTCCGAAGACAAAGAGGGTGCGAGACCAACGGCGAACCA
>JANLUE010001508.1:0-1612 GCA_031363325.1 Gemmataceae bacterium | reverse complement strand
AGGGGAACTGGGTCGACGGTCGGCCGGTGCGAATTCTGGCGTACCCGATCCCATCAAGGGGCCGTGGAAGCCGATCGTGTTGTCCGATTCACTCAACGTGGTGCACAACATTTGGCCGATGGTCAACCCAGGCCGATCGGCCCCGATCTTCGCGGCGAGTTATGATGGCGTCTCGATCATCGAAGCGAAGCCCGGGGGCGGCCACAAAACGACGCTCATCGGCACCGGCGATCAAACGACCCCCCGCGGAAGTCGCGGAGCGAGTGAAATCAAGGCGGCCGCGTTGACCGGCCTGGAACGCGGCGAGCGGTTGTTCGTCGCGACCATCGAACCGTGGCATGGCAACAAAGTCGTCGTCTACACGCCGCCGGACAAGAAGGGGGAACTCTGGGACCGGCACGTGATCGACGACCAACTGCGCTGGGGCCACGCGGTCTGGTGCGACGATCTGGACGGAGACGATCAGCCGGAGATCATCATCGGAGTGCGCGATAATCCCATGAAGGGGGACACGTTCGCCGAGAAGTGTGGTGTCCGCATCTATAAGGCGACGGACAAAGAGGGCAAGAAATGGGCCCGACACATCGTCGAGGATGGTGGCGTCGCGGTCGAAGACCTGACGGCCGCCGACCTGAACGGCGATGGCCGAATCGACCTGATCGCCGTCGGCCGGGCCACCAAGAACGTACGCATCTACTGGAACCTGGGGAAGTGAAAGCTCATGGCCCTGTTCACGCCCATCGCGCTGTTGAGCCTCGCCATTCTGATCGGGCTGTTTCGGCTATGGCGCGGTCGGAACAAGCCGAAGCGGCCGCGCCTTGCCTGGGTCGGCGTGCCGGCCTTCCTGCTCTACTTGCTCAGCATTCAACCGGCCACCTACCTCGCTTTGGGTTCACTCGAGTGGCGTTTTTCGCCGAACGTTGACGTTCCTTCCGACGCGAAGGCGATTGTGGTTCTGGGCGGTTCATTCCACCCGGCCGACTGGTCGCGACCGAATCCCGAGTTGGGCCCGGCCTCGCTGGATCGATGTCTCCACGCCGCGGCCCTCTGGCGCTCGGCCCCCGATCGGTTGGTGATTGTGAGCGGCGGACATATCGGCGGGCCCCGGTCGCCGACCGGTGCCGCGATCATGCGCGACTTCCTCGTGCGGCAAGGCGTGAACCCTTCATTAATCGTGCTCGAAGAATCGTCGACCACGACTTACGAGAACGCGGTCGAAACCGCCCGCATCCTGCGCGAACGGTCGATCGGCCGCGTGGTGTTGGTCACGGACGCTTCGCACATGCTCCGATCCGAGCGGAGCTTTCGCGGCCATGGGGTGGACGTGGTGCCGTCGCCGTGCGGCTACCTCGCGATTGGCTACGAGTTCGAGCTGACCGACCTGATCCCCGACGCCAAAAGCATCGGTCAGGTCGATACGGCGTGGCACGAGTGGATCGGACTTGGAGTCTATTGGGCGCGCGGGCGACTTTGATCGCTACTTCTTCAGTTCCTTGACCTCGACCTTGCGGAACGTCATGACCGACCCCGGGTCGTGCGCTTGCCGCGCGAAGTGGCCCGTCGTGTAGCGGCCATCGGGGTCTTACCATTCGAGGGTGTTTTTTACGTTAAC
>JANLUE010001497.1:0-5986 GCA_031363325.1 Gemmataceae bacterium | reverse complement strand
CAACAGGCCTATCAGCAACTCGATGGAGACCTCGAACTCACGCGCCGAATCCACCGGGGCTTCTTGCCGCGCACGTTGCCAGACATTGGCAATGTCCGTTTCGCCGTTTGCTATCGGCCACGCAGTCGCGTTGGCGGCGATTTCTACGATGTGATTCGGCTCGATGAGGAACACGTCGGCATCTACGTGGCCGACGCGATGAGTCGCGGCCTGCCGGCGAGCAGTCTGCTCAGCATTTTCGTCAAGAAAAGTCTGAATTCCAAAGAAGTGCTCGGTCGTTCGTATCGTCTCGTGCCTCCGCCCGAAGTGCTCGATCGATTGAATCGCGACCTGTTGAACCTCGGCCTGCCCGAGCCGCCGTTCGTCACGATGACGTACATGCAAGTGAATTGTCGCGACGGCGCGCTCACGTTTGCCCGGGCGGCGCATCCGCATCCCATGTACGTCCCGGTCGATGCCGACCCTTCGTACTGGCACTCGGCCGGCACACTGCTCGGCGTGTTCGAAGCGGAATTCCCGGTCCAGCAAAAGCAACTCAAGACCGGCGACAAGGTGTTGTTCTTCTCGGACGGCGTGCATCCCCCCTCGACCGGGCCCGGGGGGCTCCACGACCCGCTCGTGGAAGCCGTCAAGAAACATCAATCGCTCGCGGTGCAACCGTTCGTCGACGCAGTCGCTCGCGAGATGCTCGAAGAGTCCCGCCAGCCGGACGACTTCACGTTGTTGGGGCTGGAGTATCGCTGATCCGCGTCGCGCGGCCCTGCGACTTCTGAAGCTTGGCACAATCCGCGTCCAACACATCCGCCGCGATCCAGCCGGACATCAGGGCCATTGGCATGCCGGGCCCCGGATGCGCCGAGCCGCCCGCGAGGTACAGGCCGGCGACATCGGGGCTGCGATTCGCCGGCTTGAACGCGCCGACCCATTTGCCGTGGCTGGCGAGCCCGTAGATCGCGCCGTTCAGGACGCGATAGCGATTGTGAATATCTTGCGGCGTCAGCCGGCTTTCGAACGCGATGCGATCTTCGATGTCCGCGAGCCCGGCCGTTCGCTTCAACTTGTCGAGGATCACCTGACGATAGGCAGGGTACATTTGCGACCAATCGTGATGTGGCCGTAAGTATGGCGTGTGCACCAACACATAGAGCGCTTCGCCGCCCGGCGGGGCAACACCCGGTTCCGTGACAGCCGGCGCGCACACGTAACAGGTCGGGTCCGGGGCCGGTTCGCCGCGATGATAGATCGCGTCGAACTCTTCGTCCGGGTCGCGCGAGAACACAAAGTTGTGATGCAACAGGTGTTCGTAGCGCTTCGTCAGGCCGAGATAGAGCACGACGCCCGAACAGGCGGGCTCATACTTCCGGCGCTTCGCGAATCGCTTGCCGTCGCCGTTCAACAGCTCGTTGTGAGTTCGCACAACATCCATGTTCGAAACGACCGCGTCGGCCGCGATGAACTCGCCCGTGTCGGACTCGACGCCCGTTACTCGACCCTGTTCGGTGACAATTCGACGAACGCCACAACCGATTCGCACATCCACGCCAAGCTCGTTCGCCAGTCGTTCGAGCGCCGCCGGCACGGCCCGCGTGCCGCCCATCGGGTACCACACGCCTTCGTTCGTTTGCATGTGGGCGATGCCACATAGCACTGCGGGTGACGCTTCCGGGCTCGAACCGACATACTGTGTGAAATGATCGAGCATCTGGGCCACGCGGGCGTCCGGCATGAACTTGCGAACGCTCGACCCGACCGATCGGCCCATCCGCATCGCCAACACATCGCCCAACGTGCCGACGTTGAATGAATTCTTGAGATCGAAAATGTCACGAAGCCCGCCGACCGATTTCCAAAAAAAGAACTTCTCCGACACGTCGTTCATCCGCTTCGACCAATGCAGAAAGTCGCGGTACCCGGCGGACGCGTCCGGCCCCGAGGTGAAGCGATCGAGTGTCCCGGACATCTGCTCCAAATTGGCCGACAGGTCGAGGACGGAACCGTCCCCGTAGAAACAACGCCATTGCGGATCGAGGCGGACCAGATCGAGTTCATCTTCGAGCTTGCGACCGGCCTCGGCGAAGATGCGTTCGAGCACGCGGGGCAACGTCAGGATCGTCGGCCCCATGTCGAAGCGGAAGCCGTCCGATTCGAGCACGGCCGCCTTGCCACCGAGCCAGTCGTTCCGTTCGAGCAGAGTGACGGCATGCCCGCGCGCGGCGAGTGTGCAGGCCGAGGCGAGCCCGCCCAGCCCGCCGCCAATCACCACGACTCGATTGCCATCCGTCATACGGTCACTTTCTCCGAGGTCGTCACATCGTCGAGCCAGCCGGATTCGAGCCCAACGTCGTCGAGCAACAATCGACTCGTGATTCGGGCCGACTCGTAAATCACCGGCAGGCCGCTACCGGGGTGCGTTCCGCCGCCGACCAGATAGACGCTATCCAGGTCTTCGAATCGGTTCCGTGGCCGCAGGTGCAACATCTGGCCAAGAGAGTGCGCCAGATTGAACGTCGCGCCGCGATACACTTCGTACTGAGTTTCCCAGTCGGCCGGCGTGATGATCTTTTCATAGCGAATCCGCTTCTCGAGATCGGTCAGGCCAAGCTTCTTCAGTTGGTTCAACACGGTGCGTCGAAAGCCGGGAGCGAGCGTCGCCCAGTCGGCACCGATGCCCAGGTTAGCCACGGGAGCCAGTACGTAGATCGTGCTGTGGCCCGCCGGGGCAAGCGTCGAATCGGTCACGCCCGCGTTTTGCACGTACAGGGACGTGTCGAGCATCGGCTCCGTGCCCGATTCGATGTTGCGCAGGTTCCCCTCGTAGTCGGCCGACGTGTAGATCGTGTGGTGATCAATGTGGTCGTATCGACCTTCGATGCCGAGGTACATCATGAAAGTCGAACAGGAGAACTTCTTCTTTTCAATCTTGCGATCGGTCCAGCGGCGGCGGAGTCGATCGGGCACGAGCCGCCGCATCGCCTGGGAAAAGTCTGCGTTGATGACGAGTGCATCGCCCCGGAGCTCCCCCGCGGCGGTCCGCACGCCGACGGCCCGCCGACCTTCGCAAAGAACTTCTTCAACCTCTTCGTTCAGGCGAATTTCGACCCCCATCTCCTCGGCCACGCGGGCCATCGACTCCGAGACGGCACTGCACCCGCCAATCGGGTGATGCACGCCCCATTCGTATTCGAGGAACGAGAGGATCGTGAACAGGCTCGGGCACCGGAACGGCGACATGCCGAGGTACTTTGATTGAAACGAGAACGCGAGCCGCGTGCGCGGGTCGGCGAAGTATCTTCGCAGGTCCGAATCGACGGACTTCCACGGCCGAACGACCGGCAACAGTTTGATCAGATCCCAGGAAAGCAGATCGGTCCATTTCAGAAACGCGCGTTCGAGGATTGGCGTGAAGGCCGACATCTTGTGGCGATTCTCGACCAGATAGCGATCGAGGTTCGCGGCATCGTTCGGGGCGATCCGACTCAATTCGACGCGCATGCGGTCGATGTCGGGCGTGCATTGCAACTCGCCGCCGGCCCCGAAGATCAAGCGATATTGCGGATCGAGCCGGACCATCGGCGCTTCATCGCGCAGGTCGCGGCCGACCAGCCGAAAGATTCGTTCGAGGACACGCGGGTACAGAAAGAACGTCGGCCCCAGGTCGAAGCGAAAGCCATCAGCCTCGATGGCGGAACATCGGCCGCCGACGCGCGGCAAGCGCTCGACGATCGTGACCTTGGCCCCGCCGTGCGCGAGCAACAAGGCGGCCGCCAGCCCACCCGGCCCGGCCCCGACGATGATCACCGCTGGACGCGAACTCATGAACAACTCGATTGGAATGCGATGATGGTAGGTTCCTCACACGCTCAAGACAAACCTTGCGAACGGTTGGGCCGGCGATAGGCTGTCCGTTGCGTTTCCGTTCTCGCCAAGGTCGACCGGGCCATGAGTTCTCTCCTGTACGTTGGTCTGGATGTTGGCGGAACGACCATGAAGGCGGCCGTCGTCGACGACGCGGGCAAGGCCTCGCCGTCCGCGACCTTGCCAACCGAACCGTACAAGGGCCAAGTCCACGGCCTCAACCAGATGGCCGAGACGATTCGCCGGGCCGTGTCGGCGTCCGGCCGAACGATGGACGACATCGCCGCGATCGGCGTGGCAACCCCGGGGACCATGGACATCCCCGGCGGGATCATCCTCGATCCGCCGAACCTGCGGCCGTGGCAGAACGTCCCGGTCCGTCAGCACATCTACGACACGTTCCAGATTCCAACCGCGTTTCAGAACGATGCGAACGCGGCGGCCTTTGGCGAGTACTGGGTCGGTGCCGGCCGTGAAGCGAAGAGCATGGCGATGTTCACACTCGGTACCGGTATCGGCGGGGGAATCATTCTCGACGATCGCGTGCTCGAAGGGCGACATAGCCACGGGGCCGAGGTCGGGCACATGAAGATCGACCTTGGCAAGAACCGGCAATGCGGTTGCGGTCGCTGGGGTTGCCTGGAAGCGTTCGCCAGTGCCACGTCGGTCGTGAAGCGCGCGCAGGAAGCGATCGCGGATCAGACGGGCCCGTCAATCTTACGCGACTTGCTCGCGGCCACGGACGAGGAACTTCCGGCCAAGGTTGTGTTTCAGGCGGCCGCCCAGGGCGACGCGACGGCCGCCCGCGTGGTCGAGGAAACCGCGTACTACCTCGCGGTCGGAGCGATGAACATCATGCATATCATCGACCCGGATATGATCGTCTATGGCGGTGGCATGACGGCCGCAGGCGATGGATTTCTGAATCGGATTCGCCATCACATCAATGAATTGGCCTTCCCCGTTCCCGCCGCGAAGACTGCGGTTCTCTACGCCCAACTCGGCTCGGACGCCGGCTTCATCGGCGCGGCCGCGTGCGCGCGGCAACTGGTCGTGAAGGGCTGACGGGACGAGGCGTCACCAATGAATTTGCACAACGACCTGGGCCACGCGCACATCCGAGTCGCTCGCCCAAGCGACGACCTGGCTGCGGTCGTTCGATTTTATCGGGACGGCCTCGGTCTGATTGTGCTTTCCGAATTCGCGGGCCACGATGGCTTCGATGGCGTGATGTTGGGCCGAACGGGAGCCGGGTTCCATCTGGAGTTCACGCGTAAGGTTGGGCATCGTGCCGGCCGAGCTCCGACGCAAGACAACCTGCTCGTCTTTTACTTGCCGGACGATGTCGCTTGGCGGGCGGCCATCGCGCGACTGGAACAGGCCGGGTACCAGCCAGTCGCGGCGTTCAACCCGTACTGGGACCGATTGGGTCGAACGTTTGAAGACCCGGATGGGTATCGCGTCGTCTTGCAAAACGCGGCATGGACCGCTTAATTTAGAATCGCGATCGGAGGGATGATGAGGGTTTGTGCGTAGCCAAGATGCATCCCAAACCAGCGAGCCGCAAGAATGTGACAAAGCTACTCAAGGATTGTTCGCGCGCTTCGAGACGGCTAATTCTTGAGCTTGCGAATCTCGGCCGGCGTGAGGCCGGTGAATTCGGCAATCTCGGCCATTGGCCGTTTCCGCTTCAGCATCCGTCGAGCCATCGCTTCACGCTCTTCCATCTTGCCTTCCATCTTGCCTTCTTCGATACCCTCTTCCTTGCCTTCCTGATAGACGCGGGTCTGGCGCATGTCGGTGACCTGGAGCATTTTTTCGATCTCCTCGCGCGGCAACTTGGGGAATTGGCAAGTGCGGGCAGTCAGAACCCGTTGGCGGTTCGGCGGAGCAGGTCGCGGCGTGTGGGACTCGATTGATCGGACATTGATCTGCGGCGTTACTTCAGCTTGCGAATCTCGGTCGGCGCGAGGCCAGTGAATCTGGCAATCTCGGCAACGGGTCGCTTGCCCGTCAGCATCTTCCGGGCGATCGCTTCACGCTCTTCCACCTTACCCTCCAATTTGCCTTTCTTGACACCTTTTTCCTCACCCTCTTCCAGGCCTTCCTGGTAGACGCGGGTCTGGCGCAT
>JANLUE010001489.1:0-5910 GCA_031363325.1 Gemmataceae bacterium | reverse complement strand
CGAGCTCGCGAAGGCGATCACCGCGCGCTGAACCCTGCGCTGCGCGATTCGTCACGTCTCGGAGCCGTTCCGTTCAGCCCGTCGCAACTCAACGACCGGGCATTTACCTTTGCGACCGCCAAGCAGTCTCAATTGCAATTGGTGCCCCAGGGTCGCTTGCCGCCGGCCTACCGCATCCGCGCGACGATTCGACACGTTTCGAGTTCGCGCGGCAGCAGCCAGGTTGGGCTTTATTTCGCGCGTCGCCGATTTGAGGAGGGCGAATACCGCTCGGCCGTCTGGAATGAAATCTCGTTCATTGACCACGTTCCGCTCGGCACCGATGGCAAACCCATGTGGGATTCGGGTGCGCACTTCCGACGTTGCGTGAGCCTCACGCCACCTGGGTTGTTCGAACAGACTCATTCCTCGAATATCGGGTTCGCCCCTTACGAGCCTCCGGCCGATCAGTCTGTCCGACCCTGGCGGACCTTCGTCGTCGACGTGACGACCGAAAAACTGCGGGTCTACATGGAGGTCGCTGGCGAACTGGTGCCGTTCAATGTCGCCGAATTCTCTCGCTTCGAACTGGACCGGATCGCGGAGGGAGAGCGGAAACGCACCGGCTACATTCCGTCCGCGGACCTGAGTTGGAATACGGACGGTTCGCTCGGCCTGTTCCTCTCGAACGGCGAGATCGGCGTTCGCGAATTCCGTATTGCTTCCATCCCCAACAACTAACCTCGACCTCGGAGCCCAGCCATGGCCAATCAACTCGCGCTCACCGGCCCCGCGAACAACGCGGCCGTCACTCAATCGTTCACCGCCCAGGGAACTTGGCAGTCCGACATCGGCAACCCGATGTTGACGGTGACCATGGAACGGAACGGCCAGATCATCACGTCGAACAACGTGACGATCAACGCCAACGGCACCTGGACGGCCACGTTCAGCAACGTGCCGAAGGCGACCGGATACACGTGCAAAGCGATTTGGACGCAAGCCAACCTGAGCCCCAACTCGACCGGCATCGAAGTCAAGTGATCGAGCCGGCTCGCGAGCGCAGCAGCAATCGCAACGCGGGCGAAGTCGCCATGGTGGTAACTAATGCCATCAAGACCATCATGGCGAAGAGCCGCGGCGAGATCACGCCCAAGTCGAGGCCGATGTTCAACACGATCAGTTCCATCAGGCCGCGCGTGTTCATCAAGGCGCCGATCGCGGCCGAGTCGCGCCAGCCGTGACCGGTGAGGCGCGCCGCGAGGCCCGCGCCCACGAACTTGGCGATCGTCGCGACCAAGATGATCGCCGCGCAGATCGCCCAGTCGGTCGCGCCGGACACGAGGCCGATTTCGGTCCGCAGGCCGGTGATCGCGAAGAACGCGGGCAACAGGAAGACCATCACGACATCGGCGAGCTTGCGTTCGACATCGCGAGCCAGCCGACTGTCGTGCGGAATGAGGGCCCCGAATAGAAACGCCCCGAAGACCGCGTGAACCCCAATTCCTTCCGTGATTAACGCCGCCACGAGGACTCCGACCAGGACAATGGCGATTTCGGCGGACGTCGGCCCCGTCGCTTCGTGCCGACGAACGTAGGTCGCGACCAACGGCCGAACGAGCACAAGCATTCCGATCACGAAGAGTCCCGACCAGACGACGACCAGAATCGCCTCGTCGACTTGTTGTCGCGCCACGCCGACGACCAGGGCCAGTAGACACCAGGCGATCACATCGCCGATCGCCGCGGCCCCGAGGGCGGTAATCCCGAGCTTCGAGTGTTCGAGTCCACGATCGGACAGGATGCGCGCGAGGACCGGGAAGGCCGTGATCGCGAAGGCGACACCGACGAAAAGTGCGAAGCTGGTGAACGGAACCGTCGCACTCGACACGACGGGATAGAGCCAGACGGCCAACGCCGCGCCGCAAGTGAACGGTACGACCAAGCCCGCGACGGACACGGCGAGTACCGAGTCCGCGAGTTCCCGGAGCCGGCCGGTGTTGAGTTCGAGGCCGACCACGAACATGTAGAGTACGGCTCCGAGTTGCGCGATCGTGCCGAGATGCGGTGCCACGTCCAATGGAACGAGGAACCGCATCGCGTCCGGTGAGATTCGACCGAGCAGCGATGGGCCGAGCAACAGGCCCGCGACGACTTCGCCGATCACCGGGGGTTGCCCGATCCAGGCGAACGCCCGTGCGAGCAAGCGCCCCAGAGCGATGACGGCCGCCAGCGCGAGCAAGACGTGGAAGAGGGTGTGAGACGATCCGGTCGATGAGCCGACCGATTGTCCGGGGCCATCGGACACGGGGCCCAGTTCGCGGCAGAGCAAGAACGCTCCGACGCCCGCGAGGACGAGCCCGATCAGGGCGGCACCGAGAATCCACCGGCGATTCATTCGACTCCTACCGTGGCGGAACTTAAAAGCGGGGACGACGCCGGTTGAAGCAAGCGTGGCTTCCGAAATCGCAGTGAAAAGGAGATTTGCACGCGCGGAACGAGCGGGCGACCGGCACCAGGCCGCGCGACCCGCCCCCATCGACGGGCGGGGGGAACAGACTTTGCCGAAATTGCGGATTGGCGGCTCGACATGCTCTATATCATAGGTGACGTTCGGCCGGGCCCGTCACCCACGGCCGACGTTAAAGCGGGCGGCCTTCCAGTCAACCTTCGCCCGCCGCCCGGGCCATTCGGCCCCGCTTGAACCGCCCCGACAGTAGGTGGGTCGATGCCTGCTCCCACGACGGTCGATGAGTTCGTGGACCTTGTTCGCAAGAGCAACGTTCTCGACGAACCACGGCTCGCCACATACGTCGAAAAGCTCCGCGGCGACGCGGCCACGCCCAAGGACCTCAGCGGCGTCGCCGGCCTGTTCGTCCGCGACGGCCTCCTCACCTACTTCCAGGCCGAACAATTCCTCCAGGGCCGCTGGAAACGCTTCACGATCGGCAAGTACAAGGTTCTGGAGAAGCTCGGCTCGGGCGGCATGGGACAGGTGTTCCTTTGCGAGCACAAGCTCATGCGCCGGCGCGTGGCCGTCAAAGTTCTCCCCACGGCCAAGGCGGCCGACCCGTCGAGCCTCGAACGCTTCTATCGCGAAGCCCGGGCCGTCGCGGCGCTCGACCACCCGAACATCGTTCGGGCCTACGACATCGATCAAGACGACAACCTCCATTTCATCGTCATGGAGTACGTCGACGGTTCGAGCTTGCAGGACATCATCCGCAAGGCCGGCCCGATGGATGTCACCCGGGCCTGCCATTACATGTACTGGTCGGCCGTCGGCCTGCAGAGCGCCCACGAATCGGGACTGATCCACCGCGACATCAAGCCGGGCAACATCCTCGTCGATCGCCTGGGCGTGGTCAAAATCCTCGACCTGGGCCTCGCTCGGTTCTTCAACGACGACGAAGACCTGCTGACCAAGAAATACGACGAGAACGTCCTGGGTACTGCGGACTATCTCGCGCCGGAACAGGCCATTGATAGCCACACGGTCGACGGTCGGGCCGACATTTATTCGCTCGGGGCCACGTTCTACTTCCTGCTCACCGGCGCTCCGCCGTTCGCCGATGGGACCATTGCCCAAAAACTCCTGTGGCATCAGAACCGCAATCCGAAGCCGATTCGCGATGCGCGGCCCAACGTGCCAGCCGACGTGGCCGCCGTCCTGACCAAGATGATGGCAAAGAAGCCGGAGAACCGGTACCAGACGCCGACCGAATTGTCCGAAGCCCTTCTGCCGTTCACGCAAACGCCAATCCCGGCCCCGCCCGAGAAGGAAATGCCGCAGCTGTCGGCTGCGGCCATGGGTGCCGGCGTCGGCGGTTCGACCATGGTCCTGACCGCTCCCCGGACCATGAACCAGGCACCACGGCCTCCCGTGACCAGTACTACCCTCGTCGCGCCGCGAACGCCAGCGCCAGCCGGGCTCGCCGATGCGGAAACCCGCAAAACCCCGCCGATCCCGGTCGTCGAGCCGATTCCCGATTCGATCCCCGGTAGCCCGAACTGGGCCGTCATTTCCGCCGAGACGGCGAACACCGCGCGAACGGACACCGACCGCAAGAAGAAAGAAGCGAAGTCGAATCGGAAGGTGAAGCCCAAGGTCGCCGAGACGCAACTCGCGCCGAAAGCCCCGGAAAAACCGAGCCGAAAGAAACAACGCGTCTCGCTGCCGATCTTGATCCTGACGATCGCCGGCGCGTTGATCCTGCTGATCGGCGGGGCCTACACGATTTACGTTTACGGCTTCCGCTCCACGACCAAGCCCACGGGAGCGGGCCTGGCCGAAAACCGCCGACTCATCGTCACGCACACGCCGAACGGCAATCCTCTGCACTTCGGCTCGATCAAGGAAGCGTGGGACGAATTCCGACCGGGCGACACGATGGTCATGCAGGACGAAGACTGGGAGGAGTCGCAGGTCATCATTTCCGGCAAGCGTGCTCCGGTCCTGATCGCGGCCGAAGGGAAGCGGGTGATCTGGAAGACGCCGGCCGGCAAGACCGATGTACAGTCACTGTTGGCGCTGCACAACGCCGAGGGCGGCCGTGTGTCCGGCATCTCGTTCCAGTGCGATGGCCGGGCCAGCGTCGGCGTGCGCATCTCCGGGAAGTGCGGTGGGCTAATACTGGAAGATGTCGAATTCGGCGGTGCCACGACCGCGGGGATCGAGTTCCACGACGCGGACGGCGAGAAGGGTCGGCCGATCACGGTCCGCAAGGCGCGCTTCCACAGTGCCGGCAAGGACTGCAAGACCGGCGTGATTTTCACGGGCCCGGCCGCGCCGCCGAAGGCCCCGCGGGGACCGAGCAGCGATGAACTCGTGCTCGCGAACTGCCTGATCGAAGGGCCGTTTACCCAGGCGGGTTTTCAGTTCGAGGCTGGTGCGACCGGTATCGAGATTCGCCACTGTCGCTTCTGGCGCTCGACGATCGGCATTCAGTTCCGCAAGAAGCCGGAAGCCGTCTGGCAGGTACATTTGACGGCCAACACGTTCCACACGCTGACTGCCGGCCTCCAGGCGGACGACATCGCCTCGCTGAGCCGCCCCGAGAACAAAATCAAATTGACGCAGAATTTCTTCGCGGACTGTGGGCAGGTGTTGTTGGCATTGCCGGTTCCCGTCGCGACGACGGCCTTCGCCGAATCGGCCGGCAACTTCCGCAAGATTGGGAACGGGCCAGGTACCGCGTTGCCACCGCCGGCCCCGAACGTTCCGGGCGCACCCATGTTCCCCACCGAGGAAATCGCCGTCCCCGACCTGCCCGCCAACCCGAACGAACCGACCAAATTCCTCGTCTACGATCGCGCCCATCCCCTGGCGCGAGCCTACCTCGGCAAACCCGTCGGGGCGCCGCCGGAGTAGTCATTGATCGACCGGGCACTTCATTCTTCCTTCGAGTCGCGGTAGTCGGCCGCCTCTGAATCGTTCGGTCCTTCCAGACGATACCGAAGTCCACCTCCGATCAAGAACCCGACGACGGCCAGTGGGATCAACGCGACGAACGTCGAAACAAACGCCCTCACCTCGTCGCTCGAGAATCGCATTCCGACAATCGATCGATTGTCAAATTGCATCAGACAGACAGCAAGCACGCCAAGCAAAGCCGAGCCGAGTTGCAACACGGGGACGAGCTGGGTCCAGGCGACTCGCGAAGCGCCCCGGCATAAAAGTTCAGCCATCGATCGCGAACTGCAGATCATGGCGCCGATGAACCAGGCGAACACAAATGCCAGGAGTACGCCGAGTCGGCCGTGTCGGTCATTGATGGCCAAGGCAATTGGCGCGGGAACCAACAGGTTCAATGCGAATTGACCCGTCCAGGTCGCAACGTCTTCCGAGAATGACCGTTCGGAGTCGTTCGACGAGCGCGGGGGTACGATCAGCAACATGGCAAGAGCCCAGCCCCCGGCTATCTGCGGCTC
>JANLUE010001463.1:0-8453 GCA_031363325.1 Gemmataceae bacterium | reverse complement strand
CGATCGCCGCGCTCCTGGCCGGCTTCGCGGGCTATCCGTGCCCGACGGCGGCGGTCGCCCCATACATGTTGATGACGCAACAGGTTCAAGAGCACTACATGAAGCACCAGGTGCCGTTCGTGCTTCAGGCCTGGCTGATGCCATTCAACCCCGTGGCCACGAACGTTTTCGGTTACCCGGCCTTCGCGTACGCCCATAGCCCACCTCTGCCGCCGGATGGAATCTATCAGCCGATCGTGGCGAGCAATTTGAAGAAAGACCAGCGCCGGCAGATTTTCAACAGCGATGTCAATGAGTTTCGCAAGAAGCTCTCGGAACTCAATCGCGACGCGTCGCCGTTTCTCGGTAAGCCGGACAAAGACAAGGTTGCCAAGGCCCGCGCGGAATCGCGGAAGTTCGTCGCCGAATGGCTGGCCGCGCGAGGCCTGACGGCGACCGGCCCGGCTGTCGCCCGCGATCAGGCGGGACTCGTTCGCGAGCCATCGCTCAAGCCGCTCAACGACAAGGCTCTGCCGAACCCGGACGGGACCAACTCGTTTGTCGAAGAAATGTTCGCGACCTTCGGCGACGACCCCCGAATGCCGGCTGAGTTCCGCAACATGGCTCGCACGGCCCCGTACCAGCCGATGTGGTTCCCGAACCCGCCCCAGGGGGAAGACCTCGACAAGCCGAACAACTTGTTCTGGATCACCGACGACGTGCCGGCCGAATCGTACAAGAGCTTGAAGGCCGCGGACGACGCGCTGGCCGCGTTCTACTCGCGCGGGCCGATTGCCCGGTACCTGCCGCTCGCGGGCTATCACGCGGCCGACATGACGGCCCGCGTCGATCAGGCGTGGCGATTGGAGAAGGCCCGGGCGTTGGCCAAGGCGGAAGCGGACAAGCTGCTCGAGAAGGTCAAGGAGATCGGCAAGACCGCGAAGGCGAACCCGTCGGGCGTCGAGAAGCAATTACTCGACCTCGTCGCCGCTCAGAAGTTCCGCATCATCAAGCTCGATGGCTTGGCCAAATTGAAATACGAACCCGGAGCGACGCAAGCGAACGTCAGCTATGGCCCGCCGAAGATCGACAAATCGAAGGTGCAATACCCATCGGCCGACTTCGCCGACAAGCTCCTGGAGATTCGCAACGAGCCGATCGGTAGTGCGACGATCGTCGCCGACGCACCGAAGGCGAACTACTACGTGGCGTGCCTGATCGATACGTCCGAAAAGAAAGTGGCGGAGTTCAAGGACAAGGTGTTCTCCAAGTCGAACGCGGTCGGCGCGGCCCAGGACCCGCTGTATGGCAGTCACGCCTTGCCGCAAGAACAGCGCGAGGCCGACAAGGCCGTCTTCGCTCGCCTACGAGCCGAGGCCGGCGTGACCGAGACGGATGCGATGACGAAGAGCGACGAGCGGGGCGGGGAATAATTTGGGAGATGGCATGGCCGCGGTGCTTGAACCGGAACTCGATGTTCGCTTGCCGGACCGCTACGAAGTGGTCGACGGCGAGATCGTGGAGTTACCCCCCCAAAAACGGTTTCGCATCCGAAATCGCCAATATTGTGCGGGATGGAGTCGGGCGGCGTGTCGATTGACGACTTGCTGGCGGAATTGGACCGCCGAGCGGACCGCGCATGAGTTCGAACAATTTGTGCTACCGATTGGCGTATTCGCAACGCGTTCGTGAAGGGCATCTGGTTACTCGTTGAGCGAGCGACCATTGCTGGTAAAGTCGTCGAACTTCGCGATGCCCTGCGAAAGCTGGAGTCGTGGCTCAAGGCGAACCCGTTCGAGACTATGAATCGCTTCGCCAAACGGAGCACCATGGTTTCGTCGGCCCACTCTCGATCTCTAATTCGATTCACCACGAGTCGAAAACCGTATTCATCAATCGGCCGATCTCAGTGCTGCGCTGGGCTGGATTCTGAACGAGCGGCCGGCCTCTGTAACACCCACCCGAAAATTCCCGCCGCACCCATTGCACTTCGCACGCCGAACGGCGAAGATTGCCCCTAAGATAACCTCTCCCGGCATCGCCCCAGTTTGCCGGAATGCACCCGGACGGGACATCACGCATGCGTCTCCAACCCACCTGGATGGCGTCCGTTTTGGCGGTTGGCCTGGCCGGCACCGCAGTCAGCGCCGATCCGCCGAAGCTCGACCGATACGGCGACCCCCTTCCTCCGGGGGCCGTCGAACGCCTGGGGCCGAGTCGGCATCGCTTGCCGAACGCCGTCTTCAGCTTCCAGGCCGACAAGCTCGTCGCCCTGTCCTGGGGCAAGTACCTCACGGAATTCGATCTCGCGACCGGGCTGCCCAAATCGACCAAGGCCCTGCCGATCGACAATTGCCGGACGGCCATCCTGTTCCCCGATGGCAAGCGGGCCGCCCTCTGTCGGCCGCATCCACAACAGCCGTGGATGTCTCAATGGGAGATTTGGAACCTCGAGAAGCCCGAGAAGACGGCCACGATCGATCGACAGAACGATTACAACCAAATGAACGTGGCCGTCTCGTCCAACGGCAATCATCTCGCCGGCATCACGATGAATTGGGACAACGCTGGCCAGGCGTACGTCTTCGTGCTGGTCGATACCAAGACGGGCAAGTCGAAGGAAGTCGATCGCCACGGATTCGGCAACAATGGCGGCGGCTGGACGCTCACGCCCCGGTTCACGCCGGACGGGTCGGCCGTCGTGCACGGCTTCGCCGAAAATCAACAGACGCACGTCAAGTGCTTCGATATCGTCAAGCAGGAACAACGCTGGGAACGGATTATCACAACCAAGGGTTATTACGAAACGTCCGCCCCGGCGATCGTCGGCAGTGTTTGCCTCGTGAACACCGGCAACGCGTTCGAATCGCTCGACGTGGCGACGGGCAAGGACGTGAAGTCCCCGTACCCGAAGGACGCGAACCCCGGCCGCAGTCTGGCCATTTCGGCCGACGGAAACCGAATGGTGTTCATGAAGCGTGGCCTGCTCGGCGGCAACTTCCTTCAATCGTGGGACCTCAAGGCGAACAAGGCCGAGAAATCGATCGAACTCGGCAAGTCCGACCGGGTGGGTGGCGAGACGGTCATGCTTTCGCCCGATGGCAAGCGACTCCTCGTGCACGGTTCGGAAATGCACTTCTTCGATTTGGAAAAAGGCACGAAGCTGTGGGGGGCCGAGCCGAATGTTTCGCACGTCGGCGAAGTGAACCAACTTCGCTTCACCTCCGATGGCAAGCGGCTGATCACCGGCGGGTCGGACCAGAAGCTTCGCCTGTGGAACCTGGCCGATGCGAAAGTGACCGGCACCTGGACGACCGGTTACACCCAACCCGTGATGGAATGGCACTCGGCGAATAGCCGCGGCTACGGGTCGTCGCAAGACGGTGCGTTTGGCCTCTCCGCGGATGGGAGACGCATGGTGGTCGCCGAGGGGTCGGGCATGAGCCCGAAGCTGCGCGTGATCGACCTCGCCAACGGCCAATCGATCGCCTCGCTTCCCGAGCCGCCAAAGCAGAAGAGCAGCGGCCGATTTGGCAATCAAACCTATGTCGGCGCGGTTGGCCTGTCGGCCGACGGCGAAAGCGTGTTCGCCACGAGCGGCTACGAGAATTGGGAAACGCACCTGGATCGAAACACCGCGCTGAGCCGGTACGACCTGGCGACCAAGAAGTGGGTCGAACTCGGCAAGACGGAGTCGGCCCCCATCACCCGGAGCGCCTACTCGCGTACCGGCGGGCAACTGTACACGTTCGGGCTCGCGTTCGACACGGTCGCCGGCAAGGAAGTGTTCGAGTTCGCCGGTGCCGGCATGGGTCCGATGGCTGTCTCGACCGACGGGCGACTCGTGGCCGGCACGGGCCGAGCGACCGACTCGCGGGCCGAATCGATCGAGCTGCCGAACATCAAGGATTTGCGTGTGTGGGAGGCCGGCACCGGGCAACTGGTGGGCATCATGAAGTGGCTGCCCCCGGGTGTTAAGGAAGAAACGACCGGCAACGGTCGCCGCTTCAATGGCCAGGACGACAAGAGCTGGGCGTGGCCGCGCAAGCTCGCGATCCACCCCTCGGGTCGACTCGTCGCGACTTCAGACTTCATGGGCGTGCGGCTCTGGGACGTGGTCGATGGCAAGGTGATGCACACCTTCCCGTTCGCACAGATCCCGTCCGTCGAATCGGGCATGGGCCGACCGGCCGGTGCCCTCGCGTTCTCGCCGGACGGAACACGGCTCGCCACCGGGATGCTCGATGGGACCGTGCTCCTCTGGGACGTACCGAAGCCAAAGGCGAACCCGGCCGTCGAAGCTGACCTCGCCGCTCTGTGGACAGACCTCTCCGGGACCGACCCGGGCAAAGCCTGGCGTGCCGTTTGGCGCTTAAGCGCGGCCCCCGAGCTGGCTGTGCGCTTGTTGAAGGACAAGCTGACCCCGTCGCCTCGCGTGCCGGCGACGGACGTGCAAAACTGGATCACGGACCTCGACAACCGCGACTACCGCAAGCGCGAGGCGGCCAGCAAGCGCCTGAGCGCCGTCGCCGATCGCGCCTACCCGGAACTGCGAACCGCCCTGGTCGCGCCGGGCTCGCCCGAACAGAAAGAACGCCTCAAGGCGATCCTCGCCCAGGGCCCGGGCGAAGAAAAGCCCCTGGCGACCTGGGCCGTGACGACTGCCCGCGCCGTCGCCGTCCTGGAACGAGTCGCCACGCCGGCCTCCAAAGAACTGCTCGCGACCTTGACGACCGGCGCCCCCGGCGCCTGGCAAACGACCGCCGCCAAGGAGGCGCTGGATCGATTGAAGTAGAGTTTCGTGGTTAGCCGCGAGGCGCAGGTTGGACGGAGCCGAGCGCGTCCGCCCAGCCTGTGTCGCGGCCCAGGCCCGCTCGATCGCGACATCGAGGTCCGGAAGAATCGCACATCAATCGCCGGCCGATTCCCTTCGAATGGATCTCGATCCGGGTCGTCAGCCTGCGCCGCGTGCTCGATTGGATCAGGCGGATAACCGGCCACCGGTGTCGGGTCGATTGCTGGCAGCCGCCCGAAATGAAGCCCGGCGGAAGCCACGCGAGTTACAGCCAGGTCCGTGGCCGGTTCGGCCATGGGGAAGCAATCGCTTGCCCTCACCCATCGCTCCATAGTCGGCTCGGAGGCGCGGCGATTGCGCTGTCCGCGACTGTTTGGTGCCGCTCGACTCGAGCGCGACGCCGTTGCTTGAACCACTCCGGAGCCGTGGAAAAGGTCGACCCGACTCGGATTGGCTTGAATAAACAAATAGACATACGTCGTTAGATACGACGTAGCCGGGGACTTTGTTTGCTGTTCAAGTCGGACGGGACATAAGGCCGTTCGGCCTTAGTCCAGCCCCAGATCATAGACGATGTGCGCCTCTGAAACCACGTACTCCGCGCGGGTTGCAGTCTCGGCCATGACCACACGCTTGAGTCGCTCCCACGTCGCCGCTGGATCGGCGGTGTCGCCGTGCTCGCGTAGTGTCTGCACCACGAACGCATGGAGATCGCCGAGGCGAACCAAAGTCGGCGCAATGGCATTTGGGATGGTGATGCGAAACTCGTCCTCAATGGCCATCACGAGTTCGACAGTATCCATCCCCACCGATGCGCCTCTGTCGTCGATCGACAATTTCACCTGCCCGGCTCAGGTGCAGCGGAATGTTCGGTGTCGTGCCTCGGGTTTCGAGGCTTGCGACACTCGGCGAGCAGCCGCCGTACCTCGGCCAAGTCCTCGGGTGACAAACGCCACTCCCACAGACCCATGCAGTCGGCGACCACCCGCGGGGACAGCCACTGGACGAACTCCGGCCACAGCGAACGATGGCTGTCGAACAGGTGCTCGTAGAACGCCACGCCGGCGGCGTTCCACAAGTCCTTGGCTTTCTGCTCGGCGCACCACTCGGCGAACCCGTAGATTCGCCGCAGCGTCTCGGTGTCTCCGGCGTGGTGAGCCTCCCGGACTCTGGGCAGTAGCTCGAAGAAGGCACCATAGACGGTGAAGTCCGGTCGCTCGGCCTCGCGTCGGAGGTCCGGGAACCACGTCAGCACCTTCCGCCGCCAGCTTGCCACACTCCTACGCCCTCCGCCGCCGAACGAACTTTTATCGCGTCGTCGTGGGATGTTTCGAAATCTTACCCGACGCGAACTGGTACTGCCACCAGAATTTGGGCGGCGGCTTAACTCGAGGGCGTCGGGAGGAAACCAAGTTCGCCGCAATCAGCCGATCAACCGCGCTCCCAGAACCGCAGGCGTCGGCAGCGCGAGACGAACGGCTCGCAATCCCCGGCCGTTTTGAGAAGGACCAAGCCCTCGTCGGGCTTCTCGGGAACTCCCGCTTTTTGCAGGAGGGGCATCGCGCTCGCCGTGTAGCCGATGAACTTGTGGTGGGCGAACGCGTCGGCGACGAAGTCGCGAGCGGCCGGCCGGCCGAGTAGTTTCGCGACGCCATTGTCCCCGGTCAGGATGACCACCGCGTCGAACAGGACGGACGGACCGCCGTCCAGCTTCTCGTCGGCCGGGTGCAAGGTGCCGTCGCTGGCCTTGAAGCCGCCGACCTCGGGGGCGATGAGCTTCATAGTCGCTCCCTCCGCCGGCCTGATCGCCCCACGTGTTTGCTCGTAGTTGACCTGCCCCTTCGGGTTGCTCATGGCCATGTGGCCGTCCTGCTGGAAGTTGCGAATCGAAACCAGCGAGGCATTGATTGGGATGTGGGTGAAGTTCGGGACGCCGACCGGCACGAACGGATTGGCGAGCCGATGAAGCTGTGGCCGGCTTGATTCAACAAATTGACATACGTTGATTGAAATGCGTTGTCCACGGAACAACTTGGTCGAAGGGCGGGCCCCTTCGACGCTTGCGGCTTCAACCGCGGCGTGCCGCTTCGATCGCGGCGATGTCGATCTTTTTCATTTGCATCATCGCGTCGAATGCGCGCTTGGCGGCGGCGGGATCGGCATCGGTGATCGCTTTCGTCAGGACGACCGGAGTGATCTGCCAGGACAGTCCCCACTTGTCCTTGCACCAGCCGCACGCGCTTTCCTGGCCGCCATTGTCGACGATCGCGTTCCAGTAGCGATCCGTTTCGGCCTGATCGGCGGTCGCGACCTGAAACGAGAACGCCTCATTGTGCTTGAACACGGGCCCGCCGTTGAGCCCAAGGCACGGAACCCCCATCACGTTGAACTCGACGGTCAACACGTCGCCCTTTTTTCCCGATGGATAGTCGCCCGGCGCGCGATGCACTGCGGCGACGGACGAATCGGGGAAAGTCGTGGCGTAGAATCGCGCCGCGGCTTCCGCGTCGCGATCGTACCAGAGGCAAATCGTGTTCTTGGCTGGCTTCGTCATGTCACGTCTCCAATGTGAAGAAGCGATTGAACTCGAACGGTAGCTCGGCGCTCGAATAGCCTAGCGGGGACTTCGGTCATTGGCGATTCCGGCATTCGCCGGACATCAACGCTTGCCGCTTCTGCGGAACGCGGCTGGCACCGATTCGGGCTGACACACAAGGCTCAGTCGATAACCAAAGGGTGCCGAGCCTGGGCCACTCCAAGTCGGCGTGACCCGCCCGACATCGCGCCCTATCTTTTCTCGCGGCCAACCCGGAGCCGCGCCGTGCCGAAGAGTCGCCCGATCCGCCGATCTCGCTGGGGGTTCGCGGTCGCCGACTGGGAACTGACCCGGCTGGCCCGGCGCGGCTCGCCGACGATTTCTCGGATTCTCGTCGGCCTGATCCTCTTCGCGGCCCTGCTCGTTACATATCTGGCCGCCTTCCCGAGCGATCTCGATTCCACCAACCCGTCGCGAACGCAAAGCCGCCTCGCCAAGTTCGGTCAATCGTTCGCGTTCGTCTTCCTGATCGCACAGACCGTGGTCGCACTCGCGCTCACGCCCCTCTTCGTGGCCGGCTCGATCGTCGAAGAGACCGAGCGTCGAACGCTCGAGTTCCTGCTCGCCACGGACCTGTCGCCGCGTGAAGTGGTGCTCGGCAAGCTTTGGCCGAGGCTGTTGCTCGTGGTCGGCGTGATTCTGGTTGGGCAACCGGTCCTGGCGGTCACACAGGTGTGGGGCGGGGTCGATTTCCAATTCGTCGCGCTGTCGTCGATCGTTGTCGCGTTCGCCATTTGGGCCACGGCCGGGATCAGTTCCGCCTGTGCCGTTGGCGCGAAGAGCCTGCGCCAGGCGATGGTCCGGGCCTATGGCTGGTCGTTCATCGCGCTGACCTTCCCGATCCTGACTTGCCCGTGCGGCATGATTCGCCTGTTGTCCGAAGCGCACGAAGCGGAGTCCGCGGCCGCGCAGGCCCGCTCGGCCGGGGCCACGACGGCTTCGGGATACGAGATCGCCATCGTCGGTTCGTTGTTCGGGATTCAGGTTCTCTTGTTGTTCGCAATGGGCGTGCTCGGCCTGCGCCGGGCCAGTCGAAAACTGCGCGACCCGAACTTGCTCTTCGCCCGCCAGGTCGTCCGCAAG
>JANLUE010001428.1:0-2712 GCA_031363325.1 Gemmataceae bacterium | reverse complement strand
CAACCACTTAGTCGAACGATAGGGCTGACATTAGTGCCGTTCTTCCATCCGTCAGGAAATTCAGACAGAATTTGTCGAATCAGAAAGTCTTTCGCGGTGTCGCGAACTGTCCCCATTCTCTGGGACTCAGAATACGAAGCCATCAAGATCCCGATACCGTTCGCTCTCCGGTTCAATGTCTTTGCAAGCTGGCACTCCGAAACTCCCGGGTTTGCTGCCAGAAACTCATGAGCGCTAACGCCGGCTGACATGAAAGCTTGTTGTGCAGTGGCAAAAAACTGCAAATCAAGTTTGTCAGCTTCAGTAGAGTCAAGGCGGTCTACGCCGAGCGCCTCAATTGCATCGTAACCATACAGAAGGGTTTTGCTCTCGGCACTCATTGAGGGCTCCATTGACGAACTTCACCGAGGAGTTGATCCGT
This sequence comes from Gemmataceae bacterium, assembly GCA_031363325.1. Classification (GTDB taxonomy): domain Bacteria; phylum Planctomycetota; class Planctomycetia; order Gemmatales; family Gemmataceae; genus SIAJ01. The sequence continues at coordinate 2,291 of JANLUE010001428.1, read as the reverse complement.
GATTCGCCGCACTTCATCTTTGCCGAGCAGTCCTCTTTTCAGAGATTCTGCTTCAGCAATTCTTCCGAGCAATTGACGGTCCCACCACCCTGATTCTGTAATCGCCCGATGAATATCCTTGTCCAAGTCTACAACGAAATGTTGAATCTCTCGATCCGTAAAGCCACGCTCCCGCCAATATTTTTTGAACGTGCTGCCTTGCATGAGCGGGTGATGTCCTTCGATTTCGTGGAGACCGCGTTCAAGCCACTTTTCGTCTCGAAGTGAGAGCCCAAAAGATTTTGCTCCTTTCTCTGTGGTTGGTACAGTGTTTGGCCCGTGATCCGACGGTGCATGTATCTTGTAGTCGTTCGCGTTGTGGACCCAGACATCCCAGCCCCACTCCGGGGCTCCCACGAAGTAGGTGTGGTCCTCGGCGACCTCGAAATTGTACACGGCTGCTTCGTTGCCAGTTAGCCCAATCGACTCGACTCGGATCGGCTGCCCGGCGCTCGAGCGCAGCTCGTCCCCGGCACGGACATCCTTGGCTGGGATCCAGTCGCGGCCCGCGATCCACACGGGGTGGTCGCCGGTAATTCGAATCGTCCGCCCGTCGGCGAAGCGCATCTCCCACAATTCGCCGAACCGCTCGAAAGTTTCAACGATTTGTTGTGGCCGAACTGGGCCGTTCGGATCTTCCTGAGGCCGCGCCAACACAATGTCGCCCGCGACCAACGTCTCGATGAGCCGACTGCCCTCGGGCGTCCGGACCGGAGTACCGGCCGGGAAGCATTTGAAGATCGTGTTGAAATTCTGGCGGAAGCCGATCAGATGAACGACCATTTCGCCGGCATAGCCCGCGAAATTCGCAAAGGAGAATTGGCCCGACCGAATGTCGTCGGCCATCTTTTTGGTCGTCAGGCCGGCCATGGTCGCATGTGCTCCCACAAGAGCGACGCCGCCAATTTTGGCGACTGCCAGAGCGCCATCGCCCTTCATCCAGGACGCGCCACCCACGGCCTTCGCTGCCTTGCCTGTGTCCTTCAAAGCCTTCAGTCCGCGGCCGGCTGGCCCGAGGATCGCCAAAGCACCGTCCCAACCCGCCGACTTGGCGGCGTCTGTACGCAGTTTTTCCGCTTCCTCGACCTTGCCCGCCTTCTCGAGCTCCTCCGCCTCCATGTAGAGCAGCGCGGCTTCGCCAAACGGCAACATCGACAACGAAGTGGTGAGAACCGCATCCGTTACCGGTATCCACCGGGCGTCGTGGATGTCCTTCTTGTAGTTCTTCAGCATCGCCTCGTCGGGATTGAAGTGCCGACTGTTGATCGCTTGTTCGACGAGGTAATAGTGGTCTCCGTGTTCTCGCAAGAGGAGACGCTTGTTTTCGACGTTCAAGGTTCGGAACTCACTCGTGTCACCGCCCACTTTCAGAGGCTGGAGCTCTATTCCAGCCGCCTTCACGTCCGACTTCGACAAGAATCGCTCGCCATGAATCCACCACTCGTCCAGTGGCTTGAAGTCCTTGTCGGCCTTGCGACACTCCTGGTCGTGGATCGTCTCCGCGAAGTTCGGGCTACTCGGATTGAGATCGAAGCCCTTCTGCTTGGCCGCCGCCTTCAGGACCGCTTCCCGTTCTTCAGCGCTCAGTTCGGTGAACGCGATCGCGAGACCCTTGACACCTTCCAGATGGCGATCGTTCGGCAATAATCGCGCTGTCACGTCGTCCTTGTACGCGGCATCAAAACCCACCCACTTGTCCTCGACGAATTGCCGGATCGCCTTGTGCTCGGTCGCTGGAAAATTAAAATACCACCGCGACGACGATAACTGATGTTTGCTGAACCGAATCTTTGATTCGCGGAACGCAGATGACCACTCTTGCTCCGCACCGTCCTCAACGACGAAGTACTGTCCACTCGGGTCACTGCCATTCGTCCACGCGTTCCCCACGTACCGCGTCAAGTTCGCGTCGCCCGCGTCGAAGCCCAGGCGGTCGCGGGTCAGGAACCGCCCCAGGTCCAGGGCCAGAACGCGGTCGCGCTCGTGCAGGAGGCCGGTCCCGGTCGTGGCGGCCGTCGTCGCGTCGTACTCGCGGCCTGTGTACTTGTAGCGGTCGGTCGTGCCCGTATCGCTCGGTCGACCGAAGCTGTCGTACGCGATCGTGCCGAGGTTCGTGCCGGCCGTATTGTCCGTCAGGCCGCGCACGCTGCCTTGCCGATCCGACACGTACCACGCGCCGGTGCCGGCGCTCGTCGTCCGGGCCAACATATCATCAATGCGGTTTCCATAGACGCGCCGCATCGTCAATGTGT
>JANLUE010001411.1:0-3449 GCA_031363325.1 Gemmataceae bacterium | reverse complement strand
GGCTCCATGATCATCATGTCGTCGAAGAAAATGCTCGTCGACCTGATGAAATGCGTGACGGCTTGCCTCAAGGGCTCCCCCTTTGGAAAAGATGCTTACCGCGACCTGTTCAAGATGATGTACGACCTGATGCAGACGGCTCGCCGCGACGGCCTGCTGGCGCTCGAGCCGCACTTATCAAAACCGCACGACAGCACGATTTTTGCCAAGTATCCGAGGCTCTCGCACAATCATCACATCATGGACTTCATCTGCGGCGGCCTGCTGCCTATCGTCGAAGGGACGACCAAGCCGGAGCAGATTCCCATGTTGCTTGATGCCGAAATGAAGGTGATCGAGGAAGAACATCACGCCGCGATCGGCGTGCTCGGGCGGACGAACGATGCCTTGCCGGGCTTCGGCATCGTCGCGGCCGTGTTGGGTATCGTTATCACGATGGCGGCAATCGACGGGCCGGTCGAAGAGATCGGCCACAAAGTCGGTGCAGCCCTCGTCGGTACGTTCCTGGGGATTCTGCTCTCCTACGGGTTCTTTGCCCCGCTCGCGGGCCGCATGGAATGCCTGGGTGAATCGGAGTCCGTGTTCTTTCGGACAATCTCGGCGGCCGTCGTCGCGATCAGCGAGGGCGAAAGCCCGCGCGACATGGTGACCCGCGCCCGACGTGGCGTCGGCACCGACTGTCGACCAACTCAGGCCGAGATGAACCAGATCTTCAAGGACGGCGAAACCACTTAGTTGGTCATTGGTCATTGGTCATTGGTCATTGGTCATTGGTCATTGGTTATTGGTCATTGGTCATTGGTTATTGGTCATTGGTCATTGGTCATTGGTCATCAGTCATTGGTTACTAGTCATGACCAATGACCAATGACTAATGACTAATGACTAATGACTAATGACTAATGACTAATGACCAAAGATCGATTGAAGTGGGGAAATTGAAATGGCAGGCAAAGGTGGCGGCGGTTCCTGGAAGGTGGCCTACGCGGACTTCGTGACCGCGATGATGGCGTTCTTCCTCGTCATGTGGATCGGTTCGCAGGACGAGAAGACGAAACAATCGGTCGCGAACTACTTCATCGATCCTTCCGGCACGTCCAAGAAGCCGAAGGACCGGGGCGCGTTGCTCGACGCGAAAACACACGGGGCGGTTCCAAGCGAAGCCGACGTGGCGATGGGTCGCGGCCGCAGCGAACCGTCCCTGGATAAGCAACGCAGCTCCGAAACGCGAATCGTCAACAAGTGGCTCTTCGCGGACCCGAAGCGGGACGAATACTGGCGCCAGCAGGCGGCCCGAAAGCGCCAGGAAGCCGAACAATCAAAAGAGGTCCGCGATGGTGTCAAGTCGGGTCACGATCAGGCCGCGTTCCTGTTGGGCCTGCAGATGCGCGACGAGTTGACCAAGGGAGCCGGTGACAAGTCCTCCGAACTTCACCGCGAAATGCTCGCCCATTCGCTGAACGGCGTGAACTGGACGCAAGTCGCCGAAGACGTGTTGGGACAATAGTGACGGAGCGAGTCGAGAATCATCGCGCGATCAGTCGTTCGCGAGACACGAATTGCGTCGACAAAAATCCCGCCAGGACGGCCGGGGCGATCCAGGGGTTCTCCTGCGACAGGGCGTCCATCAGCGTCGATACGCACCAACCGTTGAGCAACAGATAAACGGTTGCGAATGCGACGATGAGTGCCGGCCGACGCGAGTTCGCGAGGCGGACCGCCGACCAGATGACGGCTGGAAGTAGCAGGACGAGGTCGAACGCCCAAGCCCCATAACACGCGGTGAGCGCGCAGGCCAGCGCCAGGCGCGGGGCCTCGACGGACCAATTCCAATCGCGTCGGCGGACGAACCAGTAGATCGGTACGACGCCAGTCGCGATTGCCAATGGCACGAACTGAGCGGCGAACGGCTCGCCGGGGATCAACTGGCGAAGATAGAAACCGGGCGTCGGATGACGCCATTGTTCGACCGTGACGAACGTTTCGCTTGGCGGCCGACGTGTCGCGGCCAGATAGTTCGACCACACGTCGGGAGCCCAGATCATGGGTGCGAGCGACGCGGCAATCAGAACCGCAAGTCCCACGCACGCCGCCCGGCGCGTCTTGCGATCGCGAAGTGATTCAAGCGCGATCACGACGGCGAACAAGGCGAACAGATGCGGCTTGATGGCCGTGAGCGCCGCGGCGCAACCCGCCCACCCAGGTCGGCCCGCCCGAATCGCCGCGATGAATCCGACGTAGCCTAACAACAGCAAACCGGAAATCTGGCCCATTACCAGCAGAAATGCAGTCGGCGCGAACGTCAATGTCGCCAGCCACGCGATCCAGCGTCGGTCGGGCGCGCCGCCGAACATTCGCCAGAGCAGATCGGCACTGATCAACATGGCGGCCAGTTGCAGCGCGAACCAGGCGAGTTGCCCCGAGCCGGGCGAGATCGCGCCAAGTGGCAAGACGAGCGGAATTGCCCAGGGGGGGTTCCACATCATCAAGGCCCGCGTCTCGGTCTCCCAGCCGGCCTCGACTTCAAGTGGGCGGAGCAGTTCCGGGTCGTAAGTGTTCTGGCCCGCGAGCGTCAATCGGGCGGCCGCCCAATATTGCACGTAGTCGAACGGCTTGAACAATCGGCCCGATGGCATTGTTCGAACGAACAGGACGGCCGCGAAAATCGCGGCCACCGCGACAAGCCAGCGACGTGAAGCGGTGGAGTTCATTCGCGGCGCATCGCTTCGATCCGCCGGATCGCTTCGTCGTCGCCGGTCAGGTCGAAGAGCCAGATCGACCCATCCGTCCGCGAGATCGGCTCGCGTTCGAGCAGCCAACGGTAGCGCGTTGGGTCGTCGAGATAGGTACCCTGCAAGTTACTCACGCTGACCGCCACGAGGATTTTCCCCGTTCGATCGACTCGATCGCCCGGCGCGGCATGAAGTTGACCCCACCCGGGGAGGCGTTCGTACTTGATGTGGTAGACCTCGGGATGGGCCGTGCCGGCGTAGGAGAGAAAGATCACGGGGTAACCGCGTTCTCGAAGCACTCCGCCGAGATCCATTAGACCCTGACCCCAATCGATGTTCGAGTCCCCGAAATGTTTGTGCAAATCGGTCCGGCAGACGACGAGGCCGTTGGCGTACGAAATCTCTCGGCCCAGATAGCGCCAGTCCAACAGCGACGGTGTGAGCGCTCCGACGAAGATGATTGCTTGGAGCCAGCGGGCCGAGATCAGCGTAATCGATCGGGCCGCGAAGACGATCAGTGCGGGGTACATCGGCAAAATAACTCGCCAGCCGATGTCGATCTTGCTCGCGGCCATCGCGAAAAGATACACGGCCGCTGGCACGATCAGGAACGCCACGCTACGTCGGTCAAATCGCACGCCACGCCACGCGAACAGAAGCGAGGCGACGGCTAGTACGAGCGTTCCGGCCGGCGTCTTGATGCCGAGCACGATCGGG
>JANLUE010001365.1:0-4541 GCA_031363325.1 Gemmataceae bacterium | reverse complement strand
TGGCCTGAAGACGATTCAAGATGTGTGAGGCCATCGATTCCGTGTTTTTGTCCGAGGTTTTCAGGCCAACGGCCTGGGATTGTTCAGCCCAGGGCAAGATGGCGCAGCGATCGCCGCCCTGGGTTTGGGCCCGCACCCATCCCCGCAGCCTGAAGGGCTGCGACGAATCCGCAACGCGTTCGTGTGCCGTACGTGACTCGGGTTTAATGTCCGCCGACACGGCCTCGCTCGAAGGGCTCCGCGGCCGGGATCGGGCGAGGGACCGCCGCGCGAACCGGGGGAGACCACATTCCCCGTCCCCGCGCACGATGCCCTCCGCCCGACTCCGGCCGGTCACGAGCGACGCACTTCCAGTCGCCGCAAGCTGTCTTTCGCTTCCCGGGTTCGCGGCGCGTCGGTCGGCCCCGTGGCCCATTCGCGGAGCAACGCGATCGCGTCCGGCGTGCCGGGTAGTTCCAACGCCTCGCAGGCCCGCACAGCCGAGCGAAGACTCGCGCTCGACGGAACCTGTTCCTTCAACCAAAGGACGGCCCTGGCCGGGTGCGCCCACATCCGACGGACGGCCTGGAACGCCTTGCTCGCGTCGGGGCTGTCGATTTCCTCGGCCGTCGCCGGGTTCCAGGCGACTTGCGTCGTTCGATCGCCGACCACGTCCCACAGATACACCGGTGCTTCAGAGCTGGCGGCCGCGATCACCCGGCCGTCCGGTCGCCAAGCGAGCGCCGGTTCGACCTTGCCGTGATGCCGGAACGTGTGTCGTTCGAGGCCGGTGGTCAGTTCCTGAAGGACGACGGTATCGTCCCGCGTGATCGCCAGTGTTCGGCCATCCGGCGAGAATGCGGGCTGGCCATCGCAGTTGCGAAACGTTGCCGACACCGCCCCCGTCTCGAGTTCCCAGACGCGAACTTCGTGGGCCGGCGACGCTCGACCGGCCGCGCTCGCGACCGTCGCGGCCAGTCGCCGACCGGCGGGATCGAACGCGATGAAGGGCCGATTGAAGCCGGCGTCGGCCGACAGGACGAGTGCCCCCGTCTTGGCGTTCCAGACGCGGATCGAGTTGGGCTGTTGCACGTCCGCGATCACATTGACGGCTGACGCCAGATAACGGCCATCCGGCGAGACGATCAGCCGATAAACGAGGTCGCCAGCGGATTGTTGACACACCAGGACCTCTTGGCCCGTCGCCAGGTCCCAGCCGTGAACACGCTTATCTTGCGCCACCGCATAGACGATTCGACCGTCGGGCGAAAACGTCGGCCGACGCACCCGACCCGGTATGGCGATGCGACCAAGCTCCGCCCCGGTCTTTGCGTCCAACACATCCAGGCAAAACGTTTTTTCGATCTCGTCGAGGCACGTGCAGCGAACGAGCCGCGTTCGGTCGGGCGAGACGGCCGCTCGCTCGAGCGCGCCCATCACGAACGATTCGTTCGCGCCCGCGCCGGGGGCGAGCGTGTTCGGCGGGTCGTCCGTGTTCGTCGGGAAGTCGAACCAGCCCATCCAGACTTGAACGAGCAACCGCGAACCGTCCGGACTGAACTCGGCCGGCTCCGGAGGAAGGATCTCGCCCGGCGAGATTGGATCGGCCTGACCCGTCTTCGGGTCGAACAGTTGAACAACGCCGGACTCCGTGGCGATGGCGAGCCGGCGGCCGTCCGGCGAAAACACGCCCGCTCGACCGCCCATCGCGCCGCGGATCGGCGCGCGACTCTCGCCGGGCGATGTCGCCCACGCCACTGGCCCCAGGTTCGTGAACCCGACGACTTCATCGCCAGCCGGCGCGAACGCCAAACCGAAAAGCGAAGTTCGCGGGACCCTGGTTTCGACGATGGTTCGGGTCGATAGGTCCCAGATCACAACTTCGTGCTTGTCCAGGCGCTGCGCTGCGAGTCGGCGGCCATCGGCGCTCACGGAGGGAAGCGTGAAGCGGGCCCCGGCGCCCATCGATAGTTCGCCGGCCGACTGGCCCGTGGCCGCGTCGAGGAGTGTGATCGTGGCCGAGCCGGGCCGCGCGATGGCCACCCGGTCGAAGGTTGTGACCAGTTCGATTCGTGCTTCCCCAAGTTCGACATCGGCCCGCCAGCGTTCGTGGGTCGTGGCCGTGTCGATCGAGCGAACGCGACCTTCGCTGGCGATCACCACATGACGGCCATCGGGTGCGAAGGCGCTTGCGTCGGGCGGCGAATCGCAGGCCGGGAAGCGGCGAATCTCGAGCCCCCGGAAGGTGTCGAACGCTCGCACCTGAGTCGCGTTCGCTTGACCCATCCGGATAACGGTCCAAAGCGTGCGGCCATCCGTCGACAGACTCAGGTTGGCTAACACCTCGTCGTCGCGCAGGCGAAAGTGCGCTCGCGGCCGACGGTCGGCCAAGTCCCAGACTCGAATCCAGTGATCGGCCGGCGAACCGGCGGCGAGCAATTGGCCGTCGCCCGAGAACGCCAGGTTCGTCGGCCTCGCCGCGTGTCGCAGCCACGGATCGCCGATGCGCCGCAACGCCTCGGGCGGCAATGGCAGGTTGTTTCGATCGCGGCGAAATTCATCGGGGTCGGGCAGCGGCACGCGTGGCGACTGTTGACCGGCGAACGGTTGGCCCGGAAACGGAGTCGAGTCTTTCGCGTGTGTCAACACCCAGAGCAGGCCGCCCAGGCCGACGCTCACGATACTCCCGGCGACGATGTATCCGAACGCGTTCACAGTCATGGTGCTTCGAACGGCCTGGTCCGCCGCGCTGGTCCAGGCGGCTGGGCAGGCCTTCTTCCCGGTCGCCAACATGATCGCGCCCGTGCGGGCCTGGAGAGGCACGTGCAGGCCGGCCAACCCGAGCCCCGACAGGGCGCCGGCCGTGACGCCGCGGTGGGCCAACCGGGCCCGGAGCCGCTGGCGGGCTCGGGTCAACCGCGATTCGACCGTCCCGATCGGGCAACCAAGGACGCTCGCCACGTCCGATGCGGTTCGTTGTTCAACTTCGCAGAGAATGAAAGTTCGACGGAGCCGGTCCGGCAAAGCGTCGATTTCGGAATCGATGAGTCGTTCGAGGTCGCGGCCGGCGGCGACCTGGGCGGGGTCGCGATCACGGCTCGGGAGTTCCGGGATTGGCGCGGGCATTGGAACCGGGGCCTCCCGAACGGCCCCGGCGCACCGGACGGCCACACGATGCAGCCAGGCTCCCAGGGCGGCGGGTCGGCGAACCGTGGCGGCGTGCCGGGCCAGGGCCAGGAACGTTGTCTGAAACGCGTCTTCGGCGGAGTGCGAATCTTCGAGCCGACGGCGACACGCTCCCCAAACGAGTGGACCGTGTCGCCGAACCAACGCTTCGAACGCGGCCGCGTCCTTGTCGGCCACGAACCGGGAGAGGAGTTGGGCGTCCGTGGACTCGCCGGGCTCGCCGCCGGTCATTCGGCGGAGAGCGTCGATCAGCGGCGGGAGGGTCGCCATGCGTCGCTCCGGCACGTGTCCCGAACACGGGTATAGAGGCCGCCCGGGCCAAAACCCTCCAAAATTCTTTGGAGTTCTTTTGCCAAAGCGGCCCGGCTTACCTTGAGCGCAAGTCTCCAACTTGCCCGCATTTCCCCGGCAGAGCAGGGTGACAATCGCTCGACCCTGCCAAAACTCACGATGGGCCGGTGCCGTCCCATCTTCGCCGGATATCGCCATGAAATCGCAACTTCGAAATCGCCTGACCGCCCTCGTCGCCGGACTCGGCCTGACCTGCACGGCCCAGGCCGGCCCGGACAAGGCCCCCAAGGACGCCCCCGCCAAACCGACCGGACACGTCAAGGTCGAGCCGAAGCCGGTCGTCGTACCTGCGAAGCCCGCTCCGATCGTTCAGACGCCGGCCGTCCTGCTGAAATTCGAGCCGAAGCCGCTGCCGGTCTTCAAGCCCGAAGTCCGGCTCCCCGAACAGCGCCCGGTCGTCGTTCACGAACGACCGAAGGTCGGCCCGGCCCAAGTGCCCGCGACGGTCGGCATCAAGGTCGCCCAGGGGGTCAAGTTCGACGCCCAGGAACTCCACCGCATCAAGCCGCCCATCGACCTGAGCAAGACGAAGCCGGAAGTCGTCCTCGGTTCGAAGCCGCCACGCGACTTCCAGGTGAAGCCAATCGCCCTGACGGACCTCCACATCCCGCGCGACGCGACCCACGTCGAGCGTTTGACCCTGGCGACCGCCTCGACCAATCAGGCGTTCGTGTTGAATCGCAATCACTATACGGCCGGGGATTATCACACGCGCTTCGGAACTCGGTCCACGTTCGGATACGCGTACGCCGGCCGACATCATAGCCACTGGCACCATCGCATCTGGGACCCGAGCTTCCGGTGCCACTACTACTTCTGCCCGTCGGCTCAGAGTTACTATTACTGGTGCGAAGCCGACCTGTGTTACTACCCGTGCCATTGGTTCGTGGACTACGGTCGGATTCACTACCCGTGGTGGATCGTGGGCGGGTTTGGCGGCTACGGTTACGTTGGCACGCCGCACCTCTCCGTGTTCGTCGGTTGGTGAATTGGGGCGTGGCGTTACTCGGATGGTAGCCCGACGC
>JANLUE010001311.1:0-7334 GCA_031363325.1 Gemmataceae bacterium | reverse complement strand
ATCCAAGGTGAGGAATGCTTTCAGGCCAACGGCCTGAGATTGTTCAGCCCAGGGCAAGATGGCGTAGCCATCGCCGCCCTGGGATGCGGTGCACGCCAAGTCCGCAGCCTGAAGGGCTGCGATACGACCCGGTGATGGGTGGCAGTATCAACCTTAGACTCGATAACGGAACCTCTCCATGTCATCGAAGCGGCGCGACCCCACCAATTCATCCTCAAAGCGACGCGGCAAAGTTCGTCCGGCGTTGATCGCGCTCTTGATCGCGGCGCTGGTCGGGGTTGGGGTTTGGTATTTTGGGTTTCGCTCGAAAGTCGATGTTGAAGGTTCGATCGCGGCCAACAATCGCGGCGTCGGGCACATGGAACGATTCGAGTACGTAGATGCCGAGGCGGCGTTTCGCGAGGCGGTGAAGAGAAACCCGAAATGGAACATCGCCAAAATCAATCTGGCGATCGCGGTACTCAATGTCAATGAAGGTTCGCGGGCGGGTGAGACCATCGAGATTCTGGAAGAAGTCTTGAAGACGGACCCCGACAGTCCGCATGCGAATTACACAATTGCGCAAGCACTTAAGCACAGGGGAGAACGAGACGAAGCTTACAAATATGCTTCGAAATTCAACGCGTTGGTTCCCGACGATGCCCACGGCTTCCTGATCCTGGGCGAAACCGACCCGGGCGATGAAAACTCGCCGGCGGCGATGGCCAACTATGCGAAAGCATTGAAGTTGAATCCATATCTCAACGCGGCCCGCTACAAGATCTACACGAACACGTTCAACAATCAAAAACAGCGTGCCGAATTGACGCAAGATTTTCAACAACTTGAAACGGCCTACTGGTCGAAGATCTACAAGTTGCGTTACTTCGACCTCGGGCCGTACGCCGAAGTCATCGGTCGCACGGAAGAAACCCACCCGCCGCAACCGGTCGGCCCTCCCCCGATCTTCGAGCCCTGGGAGCAATTCAAAGTCACCCTCGGTGCCGGCACGACTTGGTGGGACGGTTCGACGGATGGAACGTCGAAGGCCGATCTGGTTCGGCAGGCCGCGCGCGAGCGATTCGGCGCGGCGATGGCCCTCTTCGACTACGATCGCGATGGACGCATCGACATCTTTTTGGTCGGTGCCGTCATTCGGGACGGCAAGCTCGGCAACTTGATGTTGCGCAACGAAGGGGCCGGGCGTTTCATCGATGTGACGGCCGAACTCGGGCTCGCCGGGCCGTCGCTCGCGCTCGGCTGCGCGGTCGCGGATTATGACAATGATGATTTTCGGGACCTGTTACTCGTCGGCATGGACGGCGTTCGATTGTTCCGCAATACGGATACGGGCACGTTTCTCGACGCATCGACACGCGGTCGCAAGAGCGTCAAGTTTGTCGACGTGACGGCCAAGGCCGGCTTCGACAAGATTGGCGGCGTCTGCTTGTCAGCGACGTGGCTCGACATCGATCAAGATTCGGACCTCGACCTGTTCGTTTGCCGAATCGCCGACGATCTTGATGGCGCTTTGACGGCATTGGCGGGCAAGCCGGCGACGGGAGGCCGCGCCGAAGTGTGGCGAAACATCGGCGATGCTCCGCCCGTTAATCAGGACGCCCGATTGTTGCCGCTCGAAACGCGCTTCTTGCGCGCAACCGAACCCAAGTCGTTGTTTCCAAAGTCTGCTCCGAGCGGTCTCGTACTTTCCGATTTCGATGATGACCTCGATCTCGATTTACTTTACCTTTCCGATGGGCAAGCGCCGGCCCTCGTGACAAACGATCGACTCTTTCGCTTCACTGCTGTCGATGGCTTTCCCGGAGGTGTTGGGAATTGGAATGGGGGAGTCGTACTCGATGTGAATCACGACGGCCGATCAGACGTTTTGCTATTGCCGAAGGATCAATCGCCGCAATTGTGGTTGACTCGACCGGCCAAGGTCGGCGATGGGCCGGAGAAGCGATTCGCCGCCGGCCGTACGAACTCACCCCCACTCCGTCAGGCAACGGTCTGCGACTTTGACGCCGATGGCTGGTCGGACGTGATCGGCCTGTCGGCCGACGGAAAGTTGGTCCTATTGCACAACGATGGACAAGGTCAACTCGAACACATTCGTGGTGCCTTGGCTCCTCAGTTGCCGACCGATCTTTGGGCCGTCGGCGCGGCCGACCTCGATGGCGACTGCCACCTGGACTTCGTCGGCTGGTCGGCTAAAGACGGATTGAAAGTCGTTCGCGGCCTCGACAATGGCAACAAATCAATTTTCATGGAGCTAAGCGGCCGGAACGAGAAAGAATGGACGCGTTCGAATTGCGATGGCATCGGCTGCAAAGTCTCACTGTTAGCCGGGCGATTTTGGACGGGGATTGAAAACGTATCACTGACGTCGGGGCCGGGACACTCGCGGTTGCCGATCACATTGGGACTTGGCAAGCATGGATCGGCCGATGCCGTGCGAATGCTTTGGCCCGATGGCGTACCGCAAGCGGAAATGGCTTGGGCACCCTGCGAGCTACGCAATCAGCGCGAGATCAACCGCAAGCCAACTTCCTGCCCCATCCTGCTCGTCTGGGACGGCGAAAAATACCGCTACATCACCGATTTCCTTGGCGAGGGCTCCGTTGGCGAGATGGGCGTGGACGGCTCCGTTCGGCCGCCGCGGCCGGAGGAGTCCGTCAAGATTGAGCCGGGAATCTTGCGGCCGCGCGATGGCAAGCTCTCCATCAAGATCAACGAGCCGATGGACGAGTTGATGTTTATCGATCGATTGCAACTCGTGGCGATCGATCATCCCAAGGACTCGCGGGTTCATCCGGACGAACGGTTCGCCACGTCCGAACCGCCAGTCACGCAACAGTTGCTCGTCTTCAAGGATTCCATCGGCCCGGTGAAGGCGGTCGATCATCGAGGCAAGGACGTCACGGAATTATTGCGACATCGCGATGGCCAAACTGTGAGCGACTTCCATCGCCGGGCCTGGATCGGCTTCGCGGAAGATCACTACGTCGAATTGGACTTTGGCGATCGATTGTCGAAGTTGAAGGCCGACGAAAAAGTGTATCTCGTGATCGCCGGCTGGACGGACTATCCGTACCCGGAATCGATCTACGCCGCATCGCAAGCGGGCGTGCCGTGCACCTGGCCCACGTTCGAGCGCCTCGGTGACGATGGCAAATGGAAGTCGCTCGGCGACCTCGGCTTCCCGGCCGGCCTGCCGCGCACGATCACTCGCGACGTGACTGGCCTGTTCACCGGGCCGACGTGCAAGATTCGCATCAAGACCAACTTGCAAATTCACTGGGACCAGATCGTCGTCTCGCCGCTCGCGGGAATCGCTCGGGACAATGTGACCGAACTCGAACCCGAGCTGGCGACGCTTGCGAATCGCGGCGTCTTGCAGGAGATTCGCCCGAACGGCCGACGTGGGCCGGTCGAATATGACGCCGACCGCACCGAGTCCGTTGCGATGACCCCCTGGAAAGGGATGCTCACGAAGTTCGGCGACGTGACCGAATTGATCCAACGCGACGACGATTGCTTCGTCATCGGCGGCCCGGGCGATGAACTCACAGTCACATTCAACGCGAACAAACTCCCGCCGTTGCGCGACGGATTCGAGCGTTCCTATGTGTTGCGCACCTGGGGCTATTGCAAAGACGCCTCACTCACGACCATGACCGGCGGCCGCGTCGAGCCGTTGCCGTTCCGCGGCAAGAACCCCTACCCGCTCTACGACGCCGCCGACCGGGCGAAAGCCGAAGCCGCCCAGGGCGAGTACCGCAAGAAGTGGAACACGCGCCCGGCGACGGGCGGCAGGGAGTAAGTTCGACGATACAGAATGTCCTTGCAGTGGATCGCACCTTCGAGAACACGACGATGATCGCCAGCATCCGATCGTTCAGCGTGACACTCGTGCTTGGCAACGTGATGGCGTTGGCCGGGCCGCCGCTTCGCGAGGAGGCGGAACGCAGTGCCAAGCTCGTCGCGGAATTGAAGCAAGCGCTCGCCAAGGCGACCACGAACGAAGCCAGGTTTGCCGCCCTCGCCACCGCGATGAAGAACGAAACGAGCCCGAATGTACGGCGGACGATTCTCGGCGTGGCTCCGACGGATTCGAGTATCGAACTCGATGCATTCCTGACCAATGTGCTGACGGGCGACGCGGACTCGGGCTTGCGCAGTCAGGCGGCGACCGCGCTTGGCCAACATGGAACCGAAAAGGCCCTGCCCGCGCTGGCGCGGGCAGCCGCGACCGATCGGACGAGCTTGATGTTGTTGGGCGACGTCGGGGGTCAATCGAGCGCCCGACGCTCGGCCACGTTCGCGTTGGCCGAGCTGGCCGCCCGCTTCCCGAAGATTACGAACGACGCCATCGCCAAGCTCAAGGCCCTGGAGACTCGCGACGATCCGAAGGACACCGAGTCGCTGGCCGACGCCCGACTCCAGGCGCTGTTTCAACTCTCTCGAGATGAATCGCTCATCAAAGTTTTTCACGAACGTTTGAAGAGCCCCGATGCGAAAGTCCGCGTGCGCGGCGTGGTCGCCTTCCGATTTCTCAAGTTGAATGAAGCGCCGGCCGAACTGGTCGCCACCCTGAAAGACGAAGATCCCGGGGTCCGGTCCTGGTCCAAGTTGGTGCTCGGTGAAATCGCCAAATCGAAGACGAAAGCCAGTGGCCGTCGCGACGGCAAGAGCGTTCAATTCGCTGAGAAGGGCGTCGCCGCTGGCGCGAAGGCGACGCTCGCAATCCTCGAATCCTGCCATAGCCTCGACGCCGAGACCGGTACGGTCGAAGACTGGAAGCAGGCCATCGAAGGCGATCACGTTCGCTTCGGGTTCGCAACACCGATTGCCGTCTCGGTCTTGAACGACAAGTTCGCGATCACCGAACTCGTCTTCACCCAGCCGCTCAACACCGGCGTGTTCTGGCTGCGGTCCGGGAACAAGGTGATTCGTTGCTCCAAGTTCGAGTATCCCAAGGAAAAGGCGTTCGTCGAGTGGCGCAACACGGCCGAGTAGTCTTCAGTTCATCGCTTGCCGTAAGTCGTCACGCAGGTCGCCGACATCTTCGATGCCCACGCTCAGGCGGATAAGGCCGTCGTCCACGCCGCGCTTCAAGCGCAGTTCGAGCGGGATGCTCGCGTGAGTCATGGTCGCGGGATGACACACCAGTGACTCGACGCCACCCAGGCTTTCGGCGAGGCTGAACAGGCGCGTCTTCGAGAAGAATCGCTTCGCCGCGTCGGCCCCGCCCTTCAAGCGCAGCGAGACCATGCCGCCGAAGTTGCGCATCTGCTTCTTCGCGACCGCGTGACCCGGATGCGAATTCAACCCCGGATAGTAGACCGATTCGACCGGGGGTTGTTTCGTGAGCCAGTCCGCGAGTTCGGCCGCGTTCGTGCCGTGGCGGTCCATGCGGACGGCCAGGGTTTTCAGGCCGCGCAGGGTGAGATAGCAATCGAACGGCCCAGGCACGCCGCCGGCCGCGTTCTGGTAGAACTTGATCGGCTCGAGCAATTCCGTCGTCCCGATCACCGCGCCGCCGACCACATCCGAATGTCCACCCAGATACTTCGTCGTCGAATGAACGACGAGGTCGGCCCCGAGTCGAAGCGGTTGCTGCAGGTAGGGCGAAGCGAACGTGTTGTCGACCGCGAGCTTAGCCCCGTGTTTGTGGGCCACTTCGGCGATGGCCGCGATGTCCAGGATTTGCAGGAGCGGGTTCGTCGGCGATTCGATCCAGACGAGCTTCGTCTTCGGCGACATGATCGCTTCGAACGCGGCCGGCGACGATTCATCCGTGTAGCGGGCGGTCAGGCCCCAGGGTTTGAAGACGCGTTCGAGCAGGCGAAACGTGCCGCCATACAGGTCGGCCGCCGCGACAACCTCGTCGCCCGGCTTCAACAAACCGGCGAAGACCCCGGTCGTCGCCGCGAGCCCGGAGGCGAACGCCAGACCACGCTCGCCTTCCTCGAGCGCGGCGAGGCATGTCTCGAGGGCCGTCCGCGTCGGGTTGCCGGAACGAGAATATTCGTAGCCCTTGTGCTGGCCCGGGCCGGCCTGCGTATAGGTCGAAGTCGCGTAAATGGGGACGATGGTCGCCCCGGTCGCCGGGTCGGGCCCCTGGCCGGCGTGGATGGCGCGAGTGGAGAACCCAGCGTGCTCGGACATTCGTGTCTCCCGGCGGGCTGAGGATTTTGTAGGGTTTCTGGCCCTACAAACCGCAGGGGTTGGCCGTACGACAGATGCAACCGATTCGGGCACGACACGGAGGTATCTCATCATGCCGTGGGTTTACGATCCGCACGCGGGCGGCGTGAAGATTTCGGCGGCCGTCCGCGAGCGGACGGAGAACCGCATTCGGGCCTACGCCCGACAGCATTACGCGGGGAAGTACCTCCGGCTCGACATCCGCTTTCGCGGGGCGTTGTGCTACATCGACGCCTTCAAGGAACCCGAACCGCCTTCGCGGGAACTCCTAAAGCTTCGAGGGGAAACGAAGGAGCAAGCGATGAAGCGGATGCGCGATCATCCCATTCATCTGTGTCGCATCCGCCACTTCAGCGAGGATCGCTGGTCGTTCGCGTTCTACACGTACAGCAACGAGAAGTATTCGCCGTGCGTTTTCTCGAGCGGGAGTTTCGAAGGGACACCGGAAGAGGCATTCGAGTCGTCGGCGATGTATCTGGAGGATTGACGACTGTTTGCCGTCGTCGCTCCGGCCCTACAAACCGCACGCCTCTGCTGTAGGACAGATGCAACTCTCCTCACGGTGCCTCGCATGTCGATGTTCGATCTCACCGGCCGAGTGGCCGTCGTGTCCGGCGCGGCGAGTGGGCTTGGTCGCGCAACTTCGCTCGCGCTCGCCGAGTTCGGCGCGGACTTGCTGATCGTCGATATCAACGAAGCGGGCCTCGCCGAGACGGCCGAGCGCATTACGAAACTGGGCCGGCGTTGCGTGTCGGCCCGGTGCGACGTTTCCGACCCGTCGGCGATCGTCGACCTGTTCGCCCGGCTCGATCGCGAGTTTGGCCGCATCGACTTCCTCGCCAACATCGCCGGCGAAGGGATCATGGCCGATCCGTTGAAGCTCACGATCGCCGACGTGAAGACGGTGTTGCAAAATCTGGTCGTTGGCCGATTCGCGATGTGCCAGGAAGGCGGTCGACGCATGTTGGCCACGGGCCGAGGGAGCATCGTCAACATCGGCTCGCTGGCGAGCATCACGGCCCTGGGTCGAGGCCACACCGCCTATAGCATGGCGATGGGGGCGGTCGCCCAACTCACCCGCGAACTGAGCACGGAGTGGGCGGGCAAGGGCGTGCGTGTGAACGCCAT
Source organism: Gemmataceae bacterium (assembly GCA_031363325.1). GTDB lineage: Bacteria > Planctomycetota > Planctomycetia > Gemmatales > Gemmataceae > SIAJ01. The sequence goes on along the minus strand of JANLUE010001311.1, from coordinate 14 downwards.
TCTGCCGGCCCAGG
>JANLUE010001214.1:0-6157 GCA_031363325.1 Gemmataceae bacterium | reverse complement strand
TCGCTTCGGCCTCGGCGGGCTTCGCCCGCGGACCGAATACCACATTGTCCGTTCGCTCTTATTCGCTACCCGTTGACCGACCGCCGTTTCCCAAATCGGTCGAACTGCCATACTTCGGCGCTGTCAACGTCGAGGTGTTCAAGGCGAAGAAGGACGAACCTCGTGGTCCACGAAGAGTGTCTGCTCACGAAGACCGTAACCGAAGTCGCCGTGTATCGGTTGCTGAAGATGAAGTAGGGCCGCCCAGGATGTTCAGAGACCAACTATCGAATTTCAAGGCAATAGGTCGGTTGATCGGCCCGATTGCGCGATTCGACGAGGCGAAACGAACGATCGAAGACGTTCGACCGCAGCCAACCGTCGCGCTTGCGAGTCGCGATGTAGCCCTTCGACGTATGCCGCCAAATGTCGAATACGATCGGAGATCTCCGTGCGTTGACGAGCCAGTATTCCGGAATACCCGCGTTCCAATAGGCGCTGAAGAGTGTTTCGGTGTCCTTGCGAATCGAACTTCGGCTCACGACTTCCATGACCATATCGGGCACGCCGACAACTTCGGAAAATCCCTCCTCGGCTCCCGCCATCAGGACCGCACGATCATCTTCGATCGCTTTGTGCGAAAGGTACATTGCATCGGGAATTCCCGCCAGGTCGGCCTCCTCATTGACCAGGAACATCCCTTCGCTGAAGAACAGTCCGCTGTCGAGTTCTTCGACCAACTCGTCGAGGGCGGTTGAGATTCGCGTCCGAACGCGATTGTGCGTGAAGGCTTGTTCTTTGCTCATGTCCGCCCACACTTGACCCCGCAACCACCAAAGAATGATGCCTTCCGGCACGATCGGCGAGTGCGCCCAACGTCGAAACGAGTTGAGGTCCGTCACCCAGGATGGAACGTCATGCGCGAGGCTCTCGACCACGACGGTCGTCACGCGATCTTCGGGAGCTACAGTCGGCATGTGGTCAGTGTACACCATAACGCGCCGCCGATTCACTCGTAGCGGCTCCGATTCCGTTACGGCACCACTCGGCCGGGTAGCACGCTCAGTGTCATCGACGCCGAATAGAAAGACAATATCCGGGCGTCGAACGAGTGAGTGGCCCATGGCCGACGATCGTGTGATGGACTTGCTCGTCGAGTGGGAAGAACGCCGTCGCGTCGGCCAACCGGCGACCGCCGACGAGCTTTGTCCCGACGACTCTTGGTTGCGCGAAGAGCTGCGGGGCCGCATCGCCCGGCGCCAGAAGCTCGCGCGCGTCCTCGAACCGACGACCGCCCCCGAAACCAAGGTCGAGCGTGGCGACGCGATCGACCCCATACCGGAGATACCCGGTTACGAGATTCTGGAAGTCATCGGCCACGGCGGGATGGGCATCGTCTACAAGGCCCGGCACGTGGCGCTCGGCCGAGTCGTCGCGCTCAAGATGATCCTGGCCGGCCAGGCGGCGACCGCGTCCGAGCGGTGTCGATTTCTGAACGAGGCTCAGGCGTCGGCCCGATTGTCGCATCAGAATATCGTGCAGGTTTACGAAGTGGGCGAGGCGGGCGGGCGGCCGTACCTCGCGATGGAGTTCGTCGCCGATGGTTCGCTCGCGGGCATTCTCACCGATGCGGGCATCGACCCGCGCCTGGCCGCGCAACTACTCGGTCCGTTGGCGGAGGCCGTCCAACACGCGCACGACCACGGCATTGTCCATCGCGATCTGAAGCCGGCCAACATCTTGATCGTCAATCCGAAGTCGGCCGGCGAACTGGTCCCGAAAGTCGCGGACTTCGGGCTCGCCAAGCGGCTCGATGGCGAGCGCGGGCACACGCAGACCGGCGCGATCCTCGGCTCGCCCAACTACATGTCGCCGGAACAGGCGCTCGGCTCGACGGACGTGGGCCCGATGGCCGATGTCTATGCCCTCGGGGCGATTTTCTACGAGATGCTGACGGGCCGGCCGCCGTTCAGGGCCGGCACGTTTCTCGAAACGCTCGAAATGGTCCGAATGGCCGACCCGATCCCGCCACGACAATTTCGCGCCAAGCTCGATCGCGATCTCGAACTGATCTGCCTGAAGTGCCTGGAGAAAGACCCCGCGCGACGCTACCCGTCCGCGGCCGCGCTGGCCGACGATCTGCGTCGCTTCCTGGCCGGCGAAGCGATTTCCGTCCGGGCGGACGGGCTCGGCTTGCAACTCAAGCGCATCCTGAGCCGGACGGACATCGATCGCCGCGTGGCCCGGTTCGCCCGTACGGTCGTCTGGCTCGCGCCGATCGGCATCGGCAGCCAGGGTATTGCGTACCTCGGCTGGCGCGATAGCCCGAACTATCCCTACATCGCGATCGGCACACTCGCGGGCGCGATTTGCGTGATGTTCGTCATTCTGCTCGGCACGAATCAATCGTGGATGCGCGAGATACCGGCGACGCAACGGCGGCATCATCGCACGACCTGGCTCGCGAACATGATCGCGTGCGCCCTGGTGATCTTCGTCATCTCCTGGACGAGCCGATTCGAGCACCCCGAACAATTGATGGTCATCATCCCGTTGATGGCGATCTTGACCGGGACTTCGATTCTTGCACAGGCCAGCCAAGCCGGTTGGATGTACGGCGCGGGCCTCGGCTTCTACGCGATGGCCGTCCTGATGGCCTTGGACCTCTCCCTCGCCGGCCTGGAAGTCGGCGTCTTGATGACGGGCAACATCATCTATCAGTACCTGTGGATGCACCGCCTCGACGACGGCCCCGGCTTCGCGGCGGGCGAGGCGGGGCGAAGTTCGGCGAAGGGGCTGAAGGTGCCCACCTCGTGACCAACGCCCGTCGCCCAATCCGGTCCTAGAATTACCGCGTCCCGAGTCGTTTCGAGGCCGACATGCCGAGTTACTTTCCGTGCCCGAATTCGCAGTGCGCCTACCAGTTCGACGCGGAGATTCTGCCCGCGGCCGCGATGGTCACGTGCCCGCTCTGTCGAACCAAGTTTCCGTATCGGGCGAGTCGACCCGTGGCCGCGCCCGCGGGGTCCGCGCCGGGGACCGAGCCGGCCCGCGACGACGCGAAGCCGACCGGGCCGCGCGTCGTCAATCTTCGCGACGTGCCGAAAGACGGCGGCCCGCTCTCGATGATTCTCTGGATCGGCGGAAGTGTCCTGGTCATTGGCACATTGGTGGCCGTGCTCGTGAACTTTTCCCGCAAGCGCGATCCCGTTGGAACGCGAACGACCGAGGATGGTGCGCAGATCGACGAGAAGTTCAACCTCAAGCTCGAACAGTTCCCGGCCGGGTGGGAAGAAGATGGGCCGGCCCGCGAGGCGATGCAAGCCAACATTTTCGCCCGCAAGCGGATCGCACCGAGCGGCTGGACCGCGATGGCCGCCCGCGACTATGGCTCGCGCAACCCCCGGCCCGCCGAGATGGACGAGTTCATTCAGTTTCGCTTGCGCAAGGCGCTTTCGGCCCCAACGGTGATCCCGATCGAAGGTGAGACGTGGGTCGGCGAGTCGGCTCACGCGTTCAAGTTCGCCGGCGATCTCGATGGCGTGCAGGTTCGCGGCGAGGCGCTGGGCGTCTCTTACAAAGGGTTCGCGTATTTCTTTTTCGCCTGGGCGGGCGAAGGCGATTGGGACGGCCTGCGTGGCGAACTCACCGGGCTCCGCAACAAGTTCAAGCCACTCAAGGAACGGCTCGACTGGAGGCCGGAAGTCGGCAATACGACCGTGTTCGCCGGCTCGAACTTTCAACTGGAAGATTCGGACGGGGCCTGGGTCCAGCGGAAGCCGGCCGATGAATTCAAAGGCAAGCGCGTCGACCCGCAGTTGATCCTCGACGACCCGAAGGAGATCGACCCGGCCGCTAAGATGGCGCTCCTTGCCTTTTACCAGCCGAAAGTCGGCGGCGATGGCAAGCGGCAACGCTACGAGGCGGAGGCCGTCGTGGTCGAGTTGCCGGGCGGCGACCCGATCGAGTCGGCCCGAGCGAACGCGGTCGAGCGCATCAAAAAGGAATACGTCGATGCGGCCGACCAGGTGAAGCTCGAGCCGATGATGTCGTCGCCCGCGAACGTCCCCCTACCGACGGGCGGGCCGACGATCGCCCGGTTCCGGTTCCAGGATCCGCTCGTGAAGACGGACAAGTACATGTGGATCATCGCCGGCATTTCGACCGGAGGCAAGGTGATCGCGGTGCAGATCAAGGCCAAGGAAAAGGACGCCACGTACCTCGAAGAGTGGATGGTCCATTTGGCGGGTTCGTTGCGGTCGCGGTGATCCGTCAGCGTCGCCGCTTCACGGAAGTCGCGACGGCCATCGACGGTTCCGCCGGTTCGAGGGCCTTGATCTTGGCCAGGAGTTTCACGTCCACGACGTATTGCTTCTGCCGGCGATTGAACGACGCCTCGGTCTTCGTGCAAACGAGGTTGTGCGGCGAGCGCCGTTTGTCGGTCGCGCAAGCGATATCACACTGACTTTGACGGATGACGTGTTCCAGGTGCCGCCGGCGCCCTTCACGCAACGAGAATCGACTTTCGCCCTGAGTCGGGTCCATCAAGAAACGGGCGAGTGCCGTACAGTCGGCGCATTGGCATGAAAGCTTCGCGTCGCGCTTCCAGTCGTTGGGTCTCGTGACGGGTTCGGCGGTCGCGGCCCGGAGCTCCGATAACACGTGATGGTGGATGCGGTTGAAGGCGGGCTTCACGGTGGGCGTTTCCCCGCTGAGAGCGCACAACATGGGCACGGCCGGAACGAGCACCGTGTGCAGGTCGTAGTGTTTGTTGCCGGAAAGGACGTGGGTCGTGAATTCCTCCAGGAGTTCGATCGACTCCAGATGCCCAAAGAGGCCGACCAGGCCGATCAACGTGTCGGTTCGGGTTTCTTTGCGTGGCGACCACGTGTTGACGGGTTGACCATCCCAGCGCTGCACGACGCGCAACATCTCCTCGGCGATCTTGAAACAAACGCGACATCGTTCGGGAGTCGGGTCCGGCCCCTCGCAGCAAAGCCCGACGGCGATCATCACGATCGGATCAAGGCTCTTGTCGTGGTGCGAAGGCTTCTGTTGTTCGAAGAACTTCAGCAACTCGGGCTGAAGCGTGTTCCAGCCGAATCGGTCGACGATCTCAAGCAGGATTTCGCCTTCCAGTCCGTCGAAGTCCCGGGGCAACACGTCGGTCAGGAATTGGCGAACGAGTTTCTCGTCGTCCAGCCGCTGGAGCAATTCGAGCATCGGTCGGGCGAGTGACTTCCGATCGATGCCATAGACTCGGTTCCAGTGGACGAGGATCGAGCGAGCGAAGGCGATACATTCGGCGCGACCTTCCGCGGTCCGGGCGTCCTTGATTCGCTTCTTCAGGACGGGGATCGCCGCGTCGGGCCCCTGTTGGGCCACGATCACGAAGTACCGGCTCGCCGGCCACAGGACGACGGCCCCCTGACGATACCAACGCTCCATCGGAGAACCTTCGTTCCCGGTCGGCCCGGACACATCTTCTTCGACGGACCAGCCCTTTCGATTTGGTTGCTCATCCGCGCTCGCGGGTACAAGGATCTCCTCCTCGTCGAGTCCAATTTCGCCGAACGATTGTTTCTTCCCACGCGGATCAAACCAATCATTGAGTGTTATTTCTTCGTCGATGATCTCCGAAAAATCCGCTTTCGACTCGCTCTCCGATTCGTCGTCCTCATACTCCTCGTCTTCGTCCTCGTAACCCGACCAGCGACGCGATCCGCCCCAGCCGTAAGTGTCTTCCATGGACTCATCATCCGCATCGCCCGATTGATGATGCTCGATCAGCGCGACATGGCATTGAAAGTCGATCGACGCGGCGGCGCGTTCCAATACATCCAGGCGCGCGACATCCGACCCTTTCAATTTCGTTGGATCGAAATTGGCCTGCGTGTACTGGTGTTTGAACGGAATCGCGAGCTTGCCCAAATCGGACTCTTCGTCGGCGAACACGGCCTGCAACGCGGCGGCGACTTTATCGACAACCTCGGCGGCGCGGGGCGCGCTCGGTTGCTTCTTGCCGCTGGTCGACAAATTGTAGACGAGCGCCACGCGATAGCCGGACTTGATCGGCGTGATCTCGTGTTCGCAATCGGCGAAGAAGGCGACGTACTGCGTCTTGAACTCGGAGTCGGCCCCGCCGAAGTCGATCGACTTGTCCTCGCCATCGTGCCGG
>JANLUE010001210.1:0-2126 GCA_031363325.1 Gemmataceae bacterium | reverse complement strand
ATGCCAATCGACATGTCCTGCCCCGAATGCGATGCGACGTTCCCCGTCCAGGCGGCCGCGATCGGCATGAAAGTCCGGTGTACGAAATGCCGGACGATCTTTCGGGCGATCGTGCCGGGCGAAGAGTTCGACGATCGACGTGTGCGGAGGCGTCGTCGCCGCGACGACGAAGAGGACGATGCTCCGCGCGTTCGTCGCCGTTCGACTTCGCGTGGCCGACGGCCGGCGAAGAAGAGTAATCTCGGAGTCACATTGGTCACACTGGGTATCGGCACAATCGCGATCGGGCTTGGGTTGGCGTTCTTTTTGGGGGCGTTCGATTCGAAGGGGAAGTCAAAGGCGGCTGAAGAGGACGAAGCCAAACTGAACAAGCCGATTCGAGAACGACCCAAAGGGGACGAGGGCATTGATTATCAGTTCAATCTCCGCGAAGGCCCAGTCAGCCAGGAAGCTGCTCGCAAAGACGACTTCGCAGTGATTTACAAGTGGCTCGGCGGCCGCAAGCCTGTTGGCGAGTATCTCGGGGTGGCCCTGATCGCGGGCGTTCAGTACGTCGAGTTTCCGTTTGAGGTCATTGAGGGCTCGGAAGGCCACTTCACTCATTCGATGTTGAGCAATCGCACACATTCATTGGGCTTCGAGTTTTGGATCGCCAAGCGAAAGGGTTCGGATGGCACTTTAGAGCGGGTCTCGAACAAAATTCGCGTTCGAATCTTGAGATGAATATGGCCGCCAGTTGGCCGCTTCAGAGGCGTAAGACGGATGACGAACTTGAAATGAGTTTTGAAATCGGAACCAAGTGAATCACGGCATCGTCCAAGACACACGGCCCCCGCGCGGGGCCGACATGTCCGATGGGTTGGCCGTTCGGCCGGTTGTTGCATTGTGGCGTACGATTGGGTAGCCTGAACTTGTTCCCGTTCGGCCCCGGTGTTTGCCGTCGATGAAGGATTCTCCCGTGCCATTTATCGCAGTCTGCCCGTACTGTCAGGTTGGTCGCGTGCGGGCCCCGGACTCCGCGGTCGGCCATACCGCCCCATGCCCCCGTTGCCGTACGAGCTTCACGCTCGTGAATTCGGGCGAGTCCCTCGATCAAGCGCGATCGCGATCGGTTTCGAGCGCCATGGCTCAAGCGGCGGTCGGCATCCCACGACCCGCCGAAGCCGAAATCTACCCGGTCCTCGCCGACCCCGACGAGCGAACCGCGACCATGTCCGACCGCACGCCGTTGTTGCCGAGCCCGGACTGGCCGGAGGTCGATGAGCCGGCGGAAACCGAGCCAGGGTTCGAGACCGGCGGAATCACAATCGCCACGCTCTTTCTCGTGGCCGGCGCTCTGGTGCTCACCCAGATTCCGTACGGCCGAATCGGCTCCGTCGTGTTCGCCACGGTCGGGCTCGTGCTCGGAGCGATCGCGTGCAGCGTCGCGGATCGGCGGTCCTGGCTGCCGATGGTCGGCACGATCCTGCACGGCGTTCTATTGTTGGTTGTGGTGTTCGCGCCGACGTGGCTCGGCATGAAGTCGTGGCGACCCGTCAAAGTCGCCGACGAAAGCAAGTCGGTCCGGGCGTTCGGGCCGGATGGGTTCTCGCCAGTCGGCGACTGGCTGGACACGTCAAAGGCCTGGCAGTTCGACGACATCCGGGTGAAGATCACGATGCTGTCCTCCGGGTCGATCGAATTGACCAACGCGGAAGGCAAGCGAAAGTGGTCCAAGGCGCAGTACCTGTATGTGCGCGTACAGGTCGCGAACGTCGGCGTGGCTCGACCGCTCGAGTTCCCCGGCTGGTCGTTCAAGCCAACCAAGCCCGGCGACCCCGTGTTGAAACTGATCGATTCGGCCGGCCGAGGTTTGTCGCAGGCCGAGTCGCTGGAAGCTGGCTGGAGCGGGCCAGGTCGTGGCAAGTCGGTTACTCTCCTGCCGACCGAAACGACGGAACAAACGCTGCTGTTCGAACTGCCGATCGAGCGAACCGAGTACCTGCGCCTGGAACTTCCCGGCGCGACACTTGGCCTCGCGGACGCGGTACGATTTCAAATGTCCGCGACCGGAATCCCGGCCCGGGCGAAAGGGAGTGGCCCGTGACACATCTGCGTCGGGCGTTCACGCTCATCGAACTGTTGGT
>JANLUE010001196.1:0-2303 GCA_031363325.1 Gemmataceae bacterium | reverse complement strand
CCACGACGACATGGGCCTGATCGTTGAATTTCTGAATGTCCTCGGCCGTGTCGTAGCCGGGTTCGTCGAGTCCGCGGGTATCGAGAAACGTGAGCAGCGGAGCGTCGGCCGTCGGGAACGGGTACTCGCGGCTGAAGCGCGTACACGGACGAAAGCCGGACCCGATCTCGGCGTCATCGGCCCCCGTCAAATATTTGACGATCGAGGACTTGCCACTTTGCGTCCGGCCAAACAGCCAGAAGACCGGAACGGGCGCGCGCTTGCGGGCGTCTTCCAGGCGAACCTGGAACGCGCGGTCGTCGCCGCGAAAGAGGTTGGCGAGCTTACTCCAGGCCTGCAACATGGCGGGTTTCCAGGGCGGGGCCGTCCCGTCATGATAAGCGGACGGGCCTCGGGCGGAACCTCGCAAGTGCCGCGCCGGAAAAGCAACTCCACACCGAACGCAAGAAGGGAACGGCACGCTCGGCATGCGTTGATTTCGATTCGTGCGGGAGTCAAAACGAATAGCACTCCGGCGATTCGTCACGGTGTCGGCGGCTGGCGTTTTCGCCAATAGCCGGGGCGTCGTTTTTGGTGAGCGACCGACACGATCCAGATATAGTCATCAAATTCACGATAAAAGACCGCGTACGGGAAGCTCGGCACAATTCGTTTGCGGAACTGCGTCTTTCTCCAGATGCCGCCGACTTGCGGAAATCGGCGGATGAATTCGATCGTGCGTTCGACCGAGTCCAACAGGCGTTGGCCCCGACCCGACCAATTGCTTTCGGCGTACTCCGAGGCTTCCGCCAATTCCGCGATGGCTTCCGGGCCAAGGGTCACCGGCTTCACTTGAATCGCTCTCGCAATTGACGAAAGGCTTCGTCCATCGGCACGCCGAGAGACGCTCCCGTTTGATGGCTCACCAGCCGACGCTCGAGTTCTTCGGCGAATTCCTCGTCGGGTTCGTCATCAAGCGTCTCGGCGAGTCGCATCACAATAAACTCCCGCTCCGGCTGCGAGAGTGTTCGCAGTTCGTTCAAGACCGGAGTGAGTTTCTCGCTCACGGTCGACAGCTCCGACGTCTCGTTCATGTTTCACTTCCTTTCGACCACCCAGATGTTTCGGTATTGCAGGGGGTTGCCGTGCCCTTGCAGCAGGAACGGCCCCGGGGTGCCTTCCGGGTCGTTGCGGGCTCCGCCGGTCTTGCCGTCGATGCGCAGGTCCTCGTGGATTGCGACGCCATTGTGTTTCAAAGTCATGTGCGGCTTCTCGACGACCTTGCCGTCCTTCGAGATCGCGTTGGTGAACTCGACATCGTAGGTCTGCCAGACGAGCGGCGGCAGGCACATGTTCACCTTGGGGTCGGCCTTCGTGTACACGCCGCCACATTCGTTGTTCTTGCCGTCCAGGCCGAACGAATCGAGAACTTGCACCTCGTACATCAGTACCTGATAGAAGCCGCTGTTGCCACGCCCCTGGCCGCGCCCGTCCGGTCGATAGGGGAGCAGGAATTCGATGTGGGCCGTGTAATTGCTGAAGTCTTTCTTCGAGCGAATGTCGGCCCCATCGGTGTTCAGGAACTTCGTTTTCTCGTCAATACGGCCGCCCGTCCATTCGTCTTTGTTCGAGCCATCGAAGAGGACCAATGCGCCGGCCGGAGGCTTGGCCCCCATCGTCGGGCTCTCGCGAACGGTCTTCTTCAACTCGAACGACTTGCCGTCGGCCCCTTCCAACTTGAGCGTGGTGCCGTCGCACGTCCCTGAGTATTCCTGATGCCCGGCCGGCGGGAACTTGCTCGTCGCCGAGAACTGGTCGGGGTTCTGGGCCAGGTAGTTCCGCTTGCCGGTCGCCGCTTCGAACTTCGCCGTCGTCCCATCAAGCTTGCCCGCGAGCAGGCTCTTGCCCTTGCCGTCCCAACCGGCCCCAGGCAAGCCGCCCGGGTAGACCACGACTTGAAACGCCTCCTTGCCTAACGCAATGATCTGCGCGCCGAGATGGGCCGCCGCGTACTCACCTTGAATCTTGAAATCGACCGGAATCGTCGGGTCGGCCGCGTCGGTCCAGACACCCTTGTCCTTCGGATCGGCGGCGCGAACGGGCGTGGCCGCGAGCAAGCCTAACAGACAGGCGAGACGAATCATGCGCATGAGTCACTCCGGATGCGAAGAGGGAAGCGTATCGGACTTCAGAGGAGTTAATATAGCGGCCAGAAACCGCCCGCAATTTCGCAATTCATTCGCGGGTTCTACAGTCAGGTTTTTACGCCGGAGGCGTTTCAGCCATTAGCCGGCGGTTGAGCGAAGCGACACCGCCGGTTGGCG
>JANLUE010001190.1:0-1358 GCA_031363325.1 Gemmataceae bacterium | reverse complement strand
CCGGCACGCCACGTATCGGCCCTCGTCGAGGCGGAACAAGTCCAGACTCCGATCCTCCGGATCGAAGATCAGGTAGTAGGGAACCTTCAACTCGCGCTCGTACTTGCGGAATGAATCCTCGTAGTCTTTCGTTGGGTCGGTCGTCGAAACGTACTCCAGCACCCAGAACGGGGCCGGCTCGATCTCCGTCGAATAGCTGAGCTTGGCCATGATCGGCTCGGTCGAGAGCACGACCAAGTTGTCGGGGACCACCCGGCCGGGTACCTTTTTCCGGGGCCGAGGATATTGAATCAGAAGGTCCGAGAAGACATGGAGTTCCGGGCGGCTGGCGGCCACGACCCGGAGGCTGTCAAACGTAATATTCCGTTGCTCGAAATGGACGCTGGACTCCATGAAGTGCTCCGGGGGCAGGCTGCGCATGTAGTCCGCCGCCAGGGCCTCGTAGTGCTCCGCGATCGAGTTTTTCGACAGAGTGCCGGTCATGCCATCTCCCCGAACTTCCAGATAATTCTATCAGTCGCATGAACCAGTAGCGGGCCGTTTTTATCGAATCGAAGACCCGCAGACTCGTTGCATACGCTTCTCCCTGAACTACAATTCGCAGTGCCCGGTCTTCTCAGGCCGACCGGCGCGGAGTCGGCATCCAGGGTGCAGGAGCGCCCCAAAGCATCCTCGAAAGTCCCGGCCCGTTCATGCCGCAGCGCACTCGCCAGTTCATCATCCTGTCGACGGGCATGATCTGCCTGATCTATTTGATCTATCGCGGGTTGTTCACGCTCAATCTGAGTTCCCCTTACGCCATTTTCGCTTCGCTGTTCCTGTACCTCGCCGAGATCTATGGCGTCACGGTCGTCCTCCTGTTCTTCCTGCAAGTCTGGGACACCACCCAGCCGCCCGAACAACCCGTTCTCGAAGGCCGAACCGTCGATGTGTTCGTCCCAACTTACAACGAAGACCCTGACCTCCTGCGAACCACGCTGCGCGCCTGCGCGGCCATGGACTACCCTCATCGCACGTTTCTCTGCGACGACGGGGGCACGGATCAACGCTGCAACGACAAGGACGCGGCCAAGGCCCAGTCGGCGCGCGACCGGGCGGCGACGCTCAAGGCGATCTGCGCCGAGTTCGGCGTCACTTACGTCACCCGGCCCGAGAACAAGCACGCCAAGGCCGGCAACCTGAACTACGCCTTCGAGCAAACCGATGGCGAGTTCATCATCATCTTCGACGCGGACCACGCGCCCGAGCCGCACTTTATCACGCGGCTGATTGGCTACTTCGCCGACGAGCGGATGGCCTGGGTGCAGACGCCGCACGCCTTCTACAACTTCGAATCGTTCCAGGCGGTCCACAACCAT